>JACRFF010000290.1 GCA_016218005.1 Ignavibacteriales bacterium | reverse complement strand
TCGACCCGGTCGCGAGGACCGGGTCGATTTTGTGAGGGCACCGGGACTCGAACCCGGGACACCCGCCTTAAAAGGGCGATGCTCTACCTGCTGAGCTACACTCTCAATCCTAAAATTGCTTTTTGCGGAAACTCAATGGAAAATGCAATTAACGCACTAACGTTTGATCGCGCGACGGCCCGACGGAAATCATTTTCACCGGAACTTCGGTGAAATCCTCGATGAACTTCAAATAGTTCACCGTGGCCTTGGGCAGTTGTTTCCATTCGGCAACCGAAGTCAAGGGTTCTTCCCAGCCCGGAAGCGATTGGTAAACCGGCCTAACTTTTTCCAAGAGACGGGAATCGGAGGGAAAATGCTTGTAGTCCCGATGACCGTCCGTATAACCGATACACACCTGAATCGGGTCAATGCCCGACAAGACATCGAGCTTGGTGATCGCCCACGAATCCACGCTGTTCACGCGGGCGGAAAATTGCGCAACCACCCCGTCAAACCAACCACAGCGGCGCGGTCGCCCGGTGGTAGCGCCATATTCATCTCCCCGCACGCGCAAATTAATTCCCTCTTCCGCCGCCGTGAGTTCGGTGGGAAACGGCCCTTCGCCGACCCGCGTAGTGTACGCCTTCATAATGCCGATCACATGGTCAATGCGGCGCGGACCTATCCCCAATCCGGTGCAGGCTCCCCCTGCCGTAGGATTGGACGAGGTGACATAGGGATAAGTTCCCATGTCCACATCGAGCAACGTTCCCTGCGCGCCCTCTAAAATCACCTTTTTCCCGGCCCGCACCGCTTCGTCGAGCAACACGGACACATCTTTGACATAAGGGTCAATCTGCCGGTCAAAAGCCAGATACTCATCGGCGATGGCGTCCACATCCACCGTTTCGGCGGCGAAAACCCGTGACAAAATTAGATTTTTATCTTCAACGTTTTTGCGGATTTTTTCGCGCAGTTTGTCGCGCTCGAGTAAATCCACAATGCGAATCCCCACCCGCGCCACTTTGTCCACATAAGCCGGGCCGATGCCGCGCCCCGTGGTGCCGATCTTTTGCCGGTCATTCTGCGCTTCGTAGAGACGATCCAGCAGCTTGTGATACGGCATAATCAAATGCGCCTGATGGCTGATAAACAAGCGGCCCGCGACGGAAACTCCCGCATCTTCCACTTGTTGGATCTCATCTAACAGCGCTTTAGGGTCAACGACCACTCCGGCGCCGATCACGCAGACCGTTTCCGGCCCCAAAATGCCCGCCGGCAGCAAGTGCAGAACAAATTT
>JACRFF010000288.1 GCA_016218005.1 Ignavibacteriales bacterium | reverse complement strand
GTCTTCGAAGAATTCAGAAAGGATGACCAGGGGAATTTCCTGGCGATGAATGCCATCCGAATGCTCATTGAACGGACAAGAGCGCGATATATCCTTCTCTCCTACAGTTCGGGGGGACGCGCGACAAAGGAGGAGCTCATCACTATCCTAACCGCTAACGGACGGCTGCTCCGCGCAGTGGAGATCGACTACAAGAAGAATGTGATGGGAACGATGCGGTGGACTAACGAATGGATCAACAGCGATGGGAAGAATGTGGAATATCTTTTTTTAATGGAAAAACGATAACGGGTAAGGACATACCTTTCTTCCTCCGACTGCACCCAACCTCTCGCAATGCATTGGGAGGAAGAATCCGGAACACACAACATAATACCTGACGATCCATAATGCATCACGGATGCACTCTATAATTCGAACGTCTGCAGTCGTGCCGGTATCTCCGCCTGCGGATAACGGTTCTTCGTAAGGGACTCCGCGAACGCCTGTGATGCCGAAACTTCACCGTGCACCAGAAAGATATTCTTCAATTCTCCTTTGTCGAACGGAGCAAGATATTCCAACAGTTCGTTGTTGTCCGCGTGTGCGCTGAAGGAATTCATTACCGCTACTTCACAATTGAGTTTCTTCGCTTCCCCGAAGATCGAGACCTCCGGATTGCGGTCAACGATCTTCCTTCCGAGTGTATGCTCCGCCTGATAACCGACAATGAGCACTGTGTTGTCAGAATTCTCGATGTTATTCGCCAGATGATGGACGATCCGTCCCGCTTCGCACATTCCCGAGGCGGCGATGATCATACAGGATCCTTTCCGTTCATTGAGTGTCTTCGATTCCTCCGCATCACGGATGAAATGGAGACGTTCGAATCCGAACACATCATCGTCGCTCTTCAGGATCTCGTTCGTCTCATCGTCGAAACATTCCGGATGTTTCCGGAAGATCGCTGTCGCTTTCATCGAGAGCGGACTGTCCACGAAGACCGGGATGTCGGGAAGGAATCCGC
>JACRFF010000287.1 GCA_016218005.1 Ignavibacteriales bacterium | reverse complement strand
ATCCATCTGCCCGCCATTGCCCCCCAGCATCAGCGTGCGAAAAGCGGCCGCAATGGTGGCGCCCATAGCACGAGCAGCCGCCCGTTCGGGAGAAATGCCTAAAGACAAATCCAGCGCCGATGGCCGAAGCGCCGTGTGCAATACCCCGCGCACAGATTCGCTTTTGTCGTGGCACCGAAAGCATTCCGGATGGTTCAAAACCAAATCATACTTGGTGCATATTCGACCCGTGCCGCTTCCTTCCACCGCCGCGTGAGCCGCGTGCGTGGCCAGCACGTTGTTCACTGTCGAATCAGTTGCGCTCGTATTGGTTCCTTCGCCTTCGCGCAAAAACACTTCACGTCCAAAGCGGTCGTAAATCGTCACATCCACAAACTTTACATTCTGCCGCACATCGTTCACCATCTCGATGGCAAACGGCGCCTTGCCGGTCAACATGACGTTGCGAATGCCGGCCATGAGCGTTGCCGACGCACCCCGCAGAAGACGCTTCTTTCCTTCAAGCAACTGCTGGGATTCATTCTGGATGGAAAGGACAACGTAGGTCCCAAACCCAATGATCAACACAAGAACGATGAGCAACAGGATTTTGATTTCCAGACGCGTCTGGATCTTTTGAAGCACCTTTTCCCCTGCGGTTTCTTTGAGAGATGTCAACGGATGGAAAAAATCTTGCGAAAAAAGTATAGCGAATGTTGGAGTGAAATGCAATTTGCGCAGATGAACTGCGAAATAACTCAACACGAGGTTGAGGTTGATCGATCTTGCTTCGCCTAATTTGCGAGCGGCGCTGCCGCCATCAAACCATCCATTGCGCCGCGCAGAAAAATGTAAACCCCGTTAGAAGCTCATTCACTCCGTTAGACAAATTATCTAACGGGGTGTTCGCTAAAACCAAACTGCATTGCCTACTCCGCCGAAGCAGCTGCTTCGGCTGCGAAGGCCGGGCATCCCCGCCGGGCTTCGAAGCGAGCACGGCCGTTGAGCCGGATTTCAGAAAAGCGCGTCGGGTGGACATCGAACGAGAACGCCGACCGGCGCTACATCCGCTGGTTGATGACAAGCGTATTGGCAAGAAGGTCGTGAAGCGCTTGTTTACGCTCGGTGAATCCCGCCATGATGTAGCCGATCATGAGAACAAGCGAAGAAAGAATTTTTCCGAAGTAACGCCCGGTGGCGCGGCCGAACGATATGCGATTTCCCTGCATGTCGGTCACGCGAATGCCCATCACCATTTTCCCGATGGTTGCGCCACGCGATGAGGATTCCATCAAACTGAAATACAGCCATTGCAGAAAGATGGAGAGAAAAATAATGCCAAGATATGCGCTGACGATGGCAAAGATAAGCGCGACCGACGGATCAAATTCATCGCTCAGCCCGTGCGCAAACATACCTAAGCCGACCACGGCAAGCATGGGGGCGAGGATCACGAATTGAATTGTCACCAGAAGGATGGAATCGATGACATAAGCAACAAACCGTTTCCAAAATCCGGCGTAAGACATCGCCTGCTCTTCCATGCGTTTTCTCCTTGATGGTGGTTGATGATGTGGATGCCAACCGCTCGCCTCAACCTTTGCTCAACGGTTCTTGACCGACGAGAACACGAGATGGAACGTTGATCCCTTTCCCGCTTCCGATTCGACCCAAATTCTGCCGCCGTGAAATTCCACAACCCGTTTCACGATGGCAAGGCCAATGCCGGTTCCCTCGAATTCCGACGCTGCCGCTCTTCGGAACGGCAAGAAAATATCGTCGTGGTACTTGCGGTCGATCCCGATTCCGTTATCTTGCACGATGAAATGAAGCTTCCCTTGTTCCGGCGGTTCAGGTGCAAGCCGCACTTCCACCGACGGTATCGCCGACTCGTTGTACTTCATGGCATTCTGAATGAGATTCTTCCACACCTGCGAGAATCGAATCGGATCGCAGTGGAGAGCCGGAAGGTCTGGCGCAACCTTCAGCTCCGCATTTCGCTCTTTCATGTAGAAGAATAGCTCGTCGTGGATTTGGTCGAGCAACCTGTTCATCGGAACCGGGTCCTTTGCAAACTCAATCTTTCCGGCTCGCGCAAAGTCCAGCAAATCTCTGATGAGCGAAAGCATGTTGTCGCACGATTGAAGTGCAAGCTGAAGATACTCTTTGGATTCGGAGGTGAGCACCTCTGCCTGCTCGTTCAAGACCAGTTCCACCATGCCTTTGATGCCGGAGATCGGCGCCTTGAGGTCGTGCGCAACGATGTAGGAGAAATTTTCCAGCTCATCATACCGCCGATTGATCTCGCCGGCCATCGCATTGAACGCCTCGGTCAGCATTCCGACTTCGTCATGCGTCTGCGAAGCGACCGACACGCTGAAATCACGCGCCGCAATCCGCTTGGCCATTGCTATGAGGTCGCGGAGCGGCCGGGAGATTTTGAAAATGGTCAGGACCACCACCGTGATGCTGACGACCAGCACCGCAACGCCGGAGAGGAGCGAAATCCAGAACCCTCTCTGGTTCATCGCCACCACGGTGATCACGGCCTGATTCGCACGAAGCTGCATCGAATCATTGAGTGCATTGATCTGCGAGTACAGCGCATCGCCCGACCGGTAGTCCATCGCCTCCATCAGCGCCGCCAGTCGCGCCGACGATGACTTCGATCTTTCCCGGAAGATCGAATCAGTATACGCCTGAATGCCTCGCAGATGGATGTTCACAGAATCGAGGAATAATTTTTCATCCGGCAGCAGCCGGGTGTGCACCAGCACATTGATGCGGCGCGCAACGGTATCGAGCGTGCGGAGATATTCTTCTTGGTAGTACGATCTCCCGGTGATGATGTAGTCGTTCACGCTCATCAACAGCGACGACACGTCGGCACGGAGACGGTCGGCGATGTGTTGCTTTTGGGTCGCGTCATGAAGTTGCTCAATCTCTTGGTCATTCAATCCTTGATTGTACAGATTGAATGCAACCATCATTGCCACCAGCACAAGAACCAGAGCAAACCCGAGACCGATCTTCTGTGCAATACTCATAGCTCTCTCCATCTCCTTTCGTACCCAGCGCTTTGGGAACGGCGCGGTCAAATGTGTGTTGCGGAGGGAATCACTGATGAACGCAACTGCCGGGCGCCTTCTTCCCCCAACAGAAAGTAGATTTCTTCCTCGCAAACCTCAAGCACGGTTTGCGTGCCGTCGGCAACCGTGCTGCAACATTCGGGGCGATCCGCGAATTCCGGCTCGCACATCGTGAGCACGCCGGCATCAATGGTCAACGGGTACGCCACACAGAAGAACGGTTTCAGCTTCCACTTCTCCATTCCCTCCTCGACTGCGGCCTTTTGCAGCACGCACCAACCGCGTGAGTTGAGAAAGACGCACCCGCCATCGATAACACGCGTGCCTTCGCACCTGCCGGACGGGAAATCGGCATCCGGTTCAGCGACGCCGTCAAACCATTTTGCGTGGTCGTGTTCTTGGTGCTCGTCCATAGAACGCTTAATCGTTTCCGCGTGCGCAAGTATTTTTGCCTTGTCTTGTGGATCAATCAACACCCCTTCCCGACAACATCGAGCGTTGCAGTTGCTCAGGGAACACCCGGCCGCAAATACCTTGTCGAAAATTACAGGGTCGATTTTGAGGTCGGGAATATACGAGAGATTATGATTTTTCAACGATCGAAATTTTCTTTCAGCCATGAAGTTGCTCGCGATAGTACGTTACAAGGTCGGTACCGATGGGTTGTAGTCCTAACATTCTCAACATGGCGGTTACCTGACCGCGATGATAGGTAGAGTGGTTCACCTTATGCTGCATCAGTTGATACAGCGGCTGAGCGTATGCGTTGCCTTTGAGGTCTTTGTAGTGAATCTGTCCCTCCAATCGTTCCTGTGTGAGGGAATCCAAAAAACGTTGCACGTCCGCGTGGTACGATTCAAGAACGCTTTTGATAGACGCCACCGTGGGCACCTCGTCGATCTTGAGCGCCTGCGGCGGCTTCCCTTGCCACCGTTGCAGCCAGATGACATTGGCGCCGATAAGATGATGGAGCGTTCCGTGCAGCCCGCCGTGGCTGGATTTCAAGTCTTGGTTCCAGTGCGCTTCGGTAGCGTGCTCAAGCGCTTGCAGCATTCGCATATCGGCCCAACGGTCATAAGCATACAACTCGCGCATTTCTTTCAACAGCATGACCTTACTCCTTTCATTGTCTTCTACCTCCTAACGTTCCGATTTCTTTTTCAGTTCCATCAACTTCTGCATGGCTTGGAGAGGAGTCATCGAGTCGAGATCGATAGCGCGAAGCTCCGTCCGCAACTTGTCGTCCTTGACTTCAAACAATCCAAGCTGAAATTCTTTCTCCGCATCCGATGATGACTGCCGTTTCCCCAGCATCAGTTCCGATGATTCGAGATTCTTCAAAATCGTCACGGCGCGCTCCGTAACTTCTTCCGGCAATCCCGCCATTTGCGCAACCTGAATGCCGTACGAGTGGTCGGCAAAGCCCGGCACCACTTTGTGAAGGAAGATCACCTTGTCGCCGTACTCGCGCACATCCACCTTGTAGTTCTTGATCCGGGGAAAAAGCTGAGCCAGCTCGTTCAGTTCATGATAGTGCGTGGCAAAGAGCGTCTTCGCCTGAAGCCGGTTATGCAGGAACTCCGTCAACGCCCACGCAATGCTGATGCCGTCGAACGTGCTCGTGCCGCGCCCCACTTCATCGAGCAAGATCAGACCGCGCTGCGTCGCCGTGTTGACGATGTTTGCCGCTTCGTGCATTTCCACAAGAAAGGTGCTCTCCCCCGACGCAATGTTGTCATTGGCCCCGACGCGTGTGTAGATGCGGTCGACAAGTCCGATGCGCGCACGTTTTGCCGGAACAAAACTTCCCACCTGCGCCAGCAAGACGATCAATCCGACTTGCCGAAGATAGCTCGACTTGCCGCTCATGTTCGGTCCGGTAATGATCAGAATTTGATCGGACTCATTGGACAGCACGGCATTGTTCGGCGTATAGTGTTCTCCGGGCGGCAAAAGTTTTTCGATAACCGGATGTCTCCCCTCTTCGATTTCGATGATCAGAGACTCGTCCACCTCAGGGCGCACATAATTGTTTTCGACTGCGGCGTGCGCCAACGAGAGCACGCAATCCAATTCCGCAATACGCACGGCATTGCGCTGAATCTCTTCGGCGTGCTCAGCCACGGTGAGCCGAAGCTCGTTGAAGAGCTGCGACTCGAGCGCAAGAATTCGCTCTTCGGCGTGAAGCACTTTTTCTTCGTACTCTTTCAAATCCGGAGTAATGTAGCGCTCGGCGTTCGTCAGCGTTTGCTTGCGTATGTAGTCGGCGGGCACTTTGTTCTTGTGCGCATTCGTAATCTCAATGTAGTATCCGAAGACGTTGTTGTAGCCGATCTTCAACGACCCGATGCCGGTGCGCTCCCGCTCTTTCACTTGCAGCTTGGCAATCCAATCCTTGGCGTTGAACGCCAGTGAACGGACCTCATCCAGTTCCGCATGGAATCCTTTTCGGATCACTCCACCTTCCGCCAGCGACACGGGCGGCTCATCCGCAATGGCGGCCGTCATGGTCGCAACAAGGGATTGCACGGGATTCAACTGTGCGCGAATCGCAACAAGGAATTCCGATGCAACTGCGGCAAGGGCACGTTGGATGTTCGGAATGAGGGCAAGGATCGCCTTGAGTTGCAGCAACTCACGCGGATTGGCTCTGCCCGTGGCAATCTTCGCCATCAACCGTTCGAGGTCGCCGATGGCAGAAAGCTCCTGATGCACTGCACGCCGCGCAGCATCGTTCTGACAAAATTCCCAAACGGCGTTTGACCGCTGAAGGATCGGCGGAAGACGTTTGAGCGGTGCGTTCACCCATTTCTTGAGCATACGGCCGCCCATCGGCGTCAGCGTGAAATCGATAACAGAAAAGAGCGTCCCATCCGATAAGCCCGACATCGAGGATGTGATTTCGAGCGTGCGCTTCGTGGATGCGTCCAACACCATGAACTCGTCGACGTTGTAAGGATGAATGCGCTTGAGATGGGCAAGATTCGTCTTCTGCGTCTCTTGCAAATAATTCATCACCGCCCCGGCAGCAACGATGGCAAGTTTCTGTTCTTCGATTCCGAATCCCTTCAAACTCTGCGTCTTGAAATGGTTGACGAGCAGCTCATACCCATAGTCCGGATTGAAAACCCAGTCATCCACTTTCGTAAGCAGACCGCTGAACGATGAGGCCAGCAATCGGTTGAACGCTTCGTGGTCGCGCTTTTGAACGAGGACCTCGGCGATGCGAAAGAGACCGACTTGTTCTTGCAGACTGTGAAGCGGAAATTCGCTGACGACAAACTCGCCAGTCGAAACATCGGCGGCAGCGAATCCAACCATGTCGTCTCCCGTTGCCACGGCGGAAGGAAGCGCAATGCAGGCGAGAAAATTGTTCTGCTTCTGCTCCAACACGCGGTCGGAGAACGCGACGCCCGGCGTTACCACCTCGATGACATCGCGCTTGACGATTCCCTTGGCGAACTTTGGGTCTTCAAGTTGTTCGCAGATGGCGACGCGGTGGCCTGCCTTCAAGAGTTTCGGCAGGTACGATTCGAGCGCGTGATGGGGAAATCCTGCCAACGGAATTTCTCCGGCAGCGCCGTTTCCCCGCTTGGTCAGCACGATGCCCAAAACTTTCGCGGCAACTTTGGCGTCCTCT
>JACRFF010000289.1 GCA_016218005.1 Ignavibacteriales bacterium | reverse complement strand
CAGGAAACAAGAGATACGCTATGCTCTTTCCAACGGTTTCGGTTTCGGCGGGACCAATGCCACCATCTGTTTCGGGAAAGCCTAAGCCGCAATGCCGCCGATCCGTCCGCTGACAATCCTTGTTGTTGATGATGATATTTCGCTCTCGCTCTTCTTTAAAGAGACCCTGATGAAAGAGGGGCACCGTGTGTTTGTGACTGTGAATGAACACGGCGCCCTTGAAACACTGAAGAACGAAGCGGTCGATATATTGTTGTGCGATTTTGTGCTTCCGGGACTCGACGGCGGAAAGATCGTTGCGATCGCAAAGGAAATGCGGCCAACGCTGTTCTGCGTGCTGATCTCCGGACACCATCAAAAACTTGTCTCTGAAAAGATCTCCGGTACCAGTGCCGATATGATCATTGCAAAACCGATACTGAAACAGACCCTGCACTCCATCATCCAAAAGTTCAGAGAGACCGCCCCGCTTTTTTAAGCATTATGTTGTCCCCGCTGCTTGCTATGGCTGATATCGTAGCTTTTCGTCTGCCTGAGCTCTCTATAATAGAGACAAATATTGCCGTCCCCGAAAGACGAGTGTGGCTATGGTTGGAGAGAGTGAGCAGAAAAAGGAACTCCGTCCCCGCCAAAGATCGGCGGAGACAGAGCTTTTGGGTGTTGGGGGGAGGAGAAAATCGTGAGCAGTTGTTATTTTGATTCTTCAAGTTCTTGATGGTGTTCTTCCTGCCAGATACCAAAACTGTTCCCGTCAGGATCACAGAAGAAACTCAGCCAACCGACACCGCCGATAGAGGTCTTGGGCATCACGATCTTACCCCCTTCTTTTTCGATCCTCTCCATCGTAGCGTCAATATCCTTTACAACGATATTCTTCAATATTGGCTGGTCCGGGTCGTGCTTTTTCATAATCGCTCCATAGACCCCCATACCCGATGTCGTACCGGTCTTTGCGAACCAGAATTCTTCGCCGGGGATCTGTTCGAATCGCCATCCAAAGATGGAAGAAAAAAAACGCTGCGATCGTTCCGGATCGACAGCAAGAATCTCGCAGTGAAACGATTTTGTCATTGGTGCTCCTCTTCTGTGATGTTAACAATAAGTCAATGGACGATCGTTCGACGCGTCCCCCGTTTGACCTAAAATCGAACCGACACAAACCACACTGTTATTGAATGAACAGCATCTTTTTTGAAAATGTCATACCGTTCACAAGAAGACGATAGACATACATTCCGCTTGGGAGTCCCGACGCAGAAAAACGGATTGCATACGATCCTGCGGGCTGATAGGTGTTTGTCAGGATGCGGACCTCTTTTCCTTCAATATCGAACACCGAAAGTTTTACCGCTCCATTCTTCGCCAGATGATACGTTATCACGGTGGACGGATTGAACGGATTGGGATGATTCTGGTGCAGTGCGGAATGTTCCGGGATTATACCGGCAAAGACATCCAGAGCCGGTCCCGCGGTAATAGTACCGTCACCATCCTGCTGTAAAAGGCGATACCGATGGAATCCGGCCGGCGCAGCATCGAAATAATGATAATCGGTCACCGTATGTCTGGTGCCGGCTCCCGTCATTGTACCGATCGTATTCCACTCCTCATCCTCTCTTTTACGCTGAATAATGAATCGAGAACAAT
>JACRFF010000283.1 GCA_016218005.1 Ignavibacteriales bacterium | reverse complement strand
TTCCTCGTATTTCTTTGTCAATTCCCGCGCAACAACGGCACGGCGATCACCCAAGGCGGTGCGTAAGTCTCCCAACGTCCGGAGAAGGCGATGGGGAGATTCATAAAGAACAAACGTTCTCGTCTCGTGTTTCAGGAGCGATAGTTTTTTTTGACGACCTTTTTTGACGGGAAGGAATCCTTCAAACGCAAATCGGTCTGTCGGCAATCCGCTCGCGACCAATGCCGAGATGAGAGCGGTCGGGCCGGGAATAGAAATAATTCGGATTCCGTGCGCAATTGCTTCCGACACAAGGCGGTTTGCGGGGTCGGAAATGCCCGGCGTGCCTGCATCGGAGACGAGCGCGACGCTAGCGCCTCCTTCGAGTCGCTCGATGAGATAAGGAATGCGCCGCAGTTCATTGCGGCTGAAGTAGCTCACAAAGGGCTTGCTGATACCGTAATGCTCAAGCAGCACTTTGGTCGTGCGAGTATCTTCCGCGGCGATGAGGTCGACAGAAGAGAGAATGTGAATGGCACGGTACGTGATGTCTTCCAGATTGCCAATGGGGGTCGCCACCACGTACAGCGTGCTGCGTTCGATCAACTCCGACATCATTAGATGTCCCAGTCGCGCACGTATCGAAAATCTACATTGACCGTGCGGTATGATATTTTCGCAATGACCGGAGGCCGTCTCTTGAATTGATTCTTCCGGACGCGCTCCTTGACCTTTCCAACAAACTCCATCGCAAATCCCGATTTCACCAGTTCCTCATCCGACCGACGCTGGTCGATCATCTGAAAGAGCAGCGGGTCAAGTTCAGCGTAGGCAAAACCCATTTCTCCTTCGTCCGTTTGTCCTTCCCACAAATCAGCCGACGGCTTTTTTCGGACGATGGCTTCCGGAATTCCCATCGCTTCGGCCAGTTGCCATACTTGTGTCTTGTACAGATCGCCCAACGGATTGAGCGCACACGCAAGGTCGCCGAACTGCGTTCCGTATCCCATTAACAATTCTGTTTTGTTGCTGGTGCCGATCACAAGCGCCCTCTCTCTGGCCGAGAGATCGTACAACACGGTCATCCGCGTGCGCGCCATGACGTTGCCGCGGCGAAGTTGATCGCCGACGTTATTTGCTTCGCAATAAACGTCGGCCATCGGAGAGATGTCTATCGTTTGCGACCGAATGCCGAGCCATGCTACGACGGATGCTGCGTCTTCTAAGCTTTTCGGATTACTCGATCTGTGCGGCATCATCACGCCAAAAACATTTTCCTTTCCCAACGCATCAACGGCAAGCGCGGCAACGAGAGCGGAATCCACGCCGCCCGAAATGCCGATCACGACCTTTGCAAAATCCGCGTTGGTCGTTTGATCGCGGAGAAATCTCACCAACACTTCGCGCACCAGCGCCGTGTTGAGATGAAGAGAATTTTGTTCGGATGGCGTTGACGTTTCCAACTGGTAAGCTACTCTCCTGCGTTGAGTTTGTTCAATGCTTTGCGAATAATCCCGACGCCATCATTCACTTCGTTGACCGTCAAGTTGAGTGGCGGGCGGAAGCGAATCGAGTGGTCGCCGCAGCCGATGAGGATCAATCCTTCCTCGTACGCCTTCGTGCGAAGCTGGTCGCGGTTCTGCGTCCCATCCAAATCTATGGCGCACAAGAGTCCTTTGCCGCGAACATTCGACACCAACTGCGGAAATTCTTGTTCCAGCTTCAACAATTGTTTCATCAAGTGTTCGCCCACAACGCGCGCGTTCTCAACGAGGTTCTCTTCGTGAATGATTTCCAGAATTCTCGTGAAGCGCACCATGTCGATTAAGTTGCCGCCAAATGTAGAATTGATGCGGCTCGGCTTGCGGAATACATGCTCCAGCACATCGTCGATGCGGCGGCTGCACGCAAACCCACACACCTGCGTCTTCTTGCCAAACACCAACATATCCGGCCGGACAAAATACTCGTGCGCCCACATCTTGCCGGTGATGCCCACGCCGGTCTGCACCTCGTCGAAGATGAGAAGAATTTCGCTCTCGTCGCAGATCGTGCGGAGTTGCTCAAGAAATTCTTTGCGGAAATGATTGTCGCCCCCTTCGCATTGAATCGGCTCGATGATGAGCGCCGCAATGTCATCCGGATTGTTGAGGATGGCTTCTTTGATTTGCCGCAGCGCCAACTGTTCTTCACTGATGACTTGTGCAAGGTTGTTGTCGTTCAACGGAAACCTGATCGCCGGATTGTGGATGCGCGGCCATTTGAACTTCGGATAGTAATTCGTCTTCCACGGATCGGTGTTCGTCATCGACATCGTGTATCCCGACCTGCCGTGGAATGCCCGCCGGAAATGAATCACTTGTCGGCCGCGTTCTTCCGTACATCCCTTCACGAAATTCTTCCGGACCTTCCAATCGAACGCCGTCTTCAGGGCGTTCTCGTTCGCCAACGCTCCTCCATCCACAAAGAACACGTACGGCAAATAGGACGGCTGCGCGATCCTTGCAAAGGTTTCGACGAACTCGGCCATCTCCACCGTGTACGCATCGGAGTTGGAGGGCTTGTGCACGGCGCAGTAGCCAAGCTTTTCCAAAAATTCCGGCGTGGTCATCTTCGGATGATTCATGCCCACCGAGCCGGAGGCGAAGAAGGTAAAAAAATCTAAATAGCGCTTGTTGGAGCGGGAATCAAACAGGTACGAGCCGTGACTGCGCTTGAGATCGACCACAAGGTCGAACCCATCGATCAGCATGTGTTTGCTCAACGTCGAGTGCACTTCGCCGGGCGCAACGTGCACGTGGTTGGCAGTGGTTGGTTTCTCCACGTTCTCTTCCTGCTCAGGCCCGCCTGTTTGAATGACCCCTTTCGGGGAGGCGGGCGGCGTGTTTGCGTGGAGGACATCCTTCATGATTTCGTCCATACGTCACCTTCAGAATTTTTGATGTTGGGTTCTGTGAATCATCGTCGACACGAACCCGTGCATCAGAAAAATTCCTGGTGCTCGTAGAGCGAAACGAGATATGGACGTCCTTCAAGCTTCCTCATAGTGAATTGCAAATCTTCAATCTCGAATTGTGTGCTTCGCGAAAGACTTCACGCCGATGAGATTCCATTTCAAAATGTGAACACCTTATCTGCCTCGATAGACCATTGAGCCAGTTCAGCCATATTGCTGACCTCGACTCCTTCCACCAATTGGAGATTGCGAATGCCACGAGCATCCGCACAAGTGCCGCACGCTTTTATCTTGCCTCCTTTTGAGGCAACAGATTTGACCATCCGTTCGATGTTATAATAACCCTGTGGAGTAGTTTGATTCGAGATGCTGCAACCGACAGCGTCTGCCATCAAGAAGACGTTGACTTGTACAGTCGGGTGATCTTTCTGAAGAGCCATTGCCAAGCGGAATGCGTTGTACGCTTTTTCCGTGCCATAGGGAGGGTCGTTGATGAGGATGAGAATGGTCATTCTACGTTCCTTGATTGATTTTGACTGCTGAGAAGACAACAAATGCACCCTCGCCGTATCCATCTCGCACGTTGTCGGGCGCATTCATCGTTTCAGGGTTAGAAAAGATTGTCTGACAAGCAACAATGTGAGCGAAACACTCTTGACGTAAAAGAGCGAGAACCTCGCCCGTCGTGTAAAATGTCGCCTCTCGGTAAAACTTGTTGACTGCCTTCATTGACTCGTATGTCTTCCCAAGTGGAGTATTCTTGTCGATGATTGCGAGAATGAGCGAGCCGGCGGGCTTCAGGATGCGGTACGCTTCGCTGAGAGCCGCCTGAGGATCTTCTACAAAGCACAGTGTTGTTACCATCAGTGCAAAGTCAAAATGCTCAGACTCAAAAGGCAACTGTTCGGCTCGGGCAAGATGCACTCTCATTCCTCTCGATCGAGCGATGGCTGCCATAGCTTCCGAAGGTTCAACACCGATCGTGATCGAAAATGGAACGGAAAATCGCCCCGTGCCGACACCGATTTCCACACCAAGTCCTTTCTCAGGAACAAAACGGTGGATAGCTTCGACTTCGGACTGGTAAGCGAAGGCGTGCGAATCGAACCACCGGTCGTATTCGGAAGCAAACTCGTCAAATGCTTTCAATTTCGGAACTGAACTACTCATACACCTTCAACTTGACTTTCCGCTCGAAGTAGTTGCCGATCATTCCCTCCTTCGCATTGCCTTTGACGGATTCTCCCTTGGTCAGCATCACTTGCAACTGCAGTTCAGCATCCTTTGCATCGTCGAGCGGTTGAACCGTCATGGGAAGAACGGTCATCCTCGCTCCTTCAAAACCAGCAATCTTGTCTCCGACCACACGACACGACATCTGGAGATTCACCGTCCAACCTGGCGCAAACTTCGAGAGAGAGTTTGTCTCAATTCGAGTTGGGTCAATATACGTCCAAGCATTGCGATACGGAGACGGTGCGTCATCATCTTTTATTCGACCAAGAACGGTGAGAACAGTTTTTTGCTGTCCACGCTTCACCTCAAGGAGAAAAGATCCATCCGGCTGGCGGAGCGATTTCATTGTCTCTTTATCAAGGATATCGATGATGGTTTTTGCATCGTCAACCCATGGTCCATTGTTCGCGTGGCAGCTCAAACATGATTTTGACTTTGTGAGAATGCCAACACCCGGTGGGTAGGCAAGGGTAGTCTGGGAAACTCCCACGACCAGACAGAGAATGCTGAAAAGAATTCCCGATGTCTTCATTGTCGTCCTCCTTTTGTTGTTTTGTTTTCCTTGA
>JACRFF010000282.1 GCA_016218005.1 Ignavibacteriales bacterium | reverse complement strand
TTTGATGAGATGCCTGCCAGGCTTAAGTTGTTAATGCTTTCCTTTACATAATCCTGTACAGAAAAATCATCGGGTTCAACCGCCATCAGGATCTCAAGCTTATCCTTAGGATAGGTCTGCCTTATCAGCGAGGAAATAGTCATTTCAATATCTTCTGGAGTATGCGCGGCTGATACGAAGGCTGCTTCAAATTGAGACGGCGGCAGATAAACACCCTGCTTCAACATCGATCGGAAATATTCACCAAAGCGTTTCGTATCGCACCGTCTCGCCTCCTCGGCGTTTGACACAGATTTATCCGTGAAAAACAACGTCAACATCGACCCGATTCTATTGATAGAAATAGGAAGGTTTTTATTTTTTGTAATTCGCAACAATCCTGCTTCAAACGTTGCGCCTCGTTGCTCCAATTTTGAATATATTGTTTGGTCATGTTTAAGGATATTGAGCAGAGCCATTCCCGCTGCCATTGCCAGAGGATTCCCAGATAACGTCCCGGCTTGATATACCGGTCCTGAAGGCGCGATGTGTTGCATAATATCTTTTTTGCCGCCGTAGGCTCCTACAGGAAGACCACCTCCGATGATCTTACCCAACGTAGTCAAATCCGGAATGATGTTGTAGAGCTGCTGAGCACCGCCGGACGCGACGCGAAAACCGGTCATCACTTCATCGAAGATCAACAATATTTTTTCCTGCGTGCACAGAGCGCGCAGCGCAGTGAGAAAATCCTTTTGGGGCGGAATGCATCCCATATTCCCCACCACCGGTTCTACGATGACGGCGGCGACTTCACCACGGTTGTGTTCGATCAATGCTTTCACCGAAGCGATGTTATTAAATTCCGCAGTGAGCGTTTGAGCAGCAACGGACTGGGTGACACCGGGACTGTCCGGAATGCCGAGCGTTGCAACGCCGGAACCGGCTTTGATCAGAAAAGAATCTGCATGACCGTGATAGCATCCATCGAACTTGATGATCTTGCTGCATTTGGTGTACGCGCGGGCGAGACGAATGGCGCTCATTGTCGCTTCGGTGCCGGAATTGACCATACGCACCATCTCGATGGAAGGCATCATGGATTTGATCAGTTCCGCCATGGCAACTTCCCGTTCCGTCGCCGCGCCGAAACTTGTTCCGTCGCTTGCCGTCCGTTGCACCGCTTCGACGATCGCAGGATGTGCGTGGCCGAGGATCATCGGTCCCCACGAACCGACGTAATCGATATATTCATTGCTGTCCTCATC
>JACRFF010000281.1 GCA_016218005.1 Ignavibacteriales bacterium | reverse complement strand
GATCGATGGAGCGGTACTGTTCCAATCCCGCTAACGTTAAATATCCTATCGGCTCTCTCGGGTACGATTGAATGAACGCTCGTACGAGCGAATCCGATCGGTCATAGCGCTGATGCAGCATTGCATCAACCGCCAGCCGAAGCGTTGCATGATCAAGCAGGCGTTGCGATTCAGCAAAACCGTTTACCAACACGACCAACAAACCGGAAACAACGAGACGCATCATTTGGGTCTACTCCGTTCCAAACATCCGATCTCCTGCGTCGCCAAGCCCGGGCAGGATGTAACCGTGTTCATTGAGTCCGCGATCCAAAGCGCACGTGTACATTCGCACGTTGGGATGTGCCTGAGATATTTTTTTGACGCCGGCAGGCGCCGCCACGAGACTGACAAATCGAATCATGCGCGCCCCTTTCTGTTTCAGATAATCAATCGCCGCAACCGCACTGCCGCCGGTTGCGAGCATGGGGTCAAGCAGGAGAACAAGAGACGTGCCGAGATGTTTCGGCACTTTGAAGTAATAGTCCACGGGGCGCAGCGACTGTTCGTCGCGAAAGAGCCCGATGTGGCCTACGTTGGCGTCCGGAATCACTTCAACGAATCCGCCGACAAGTCCAAGACCGGCGCGAAGAATGGGAACAAGCACAATCGGCTTTTCAACTTTGCTGCCTTTGGTTGCTTCAAGCGGCGTCGAAATCTGCACCGACTTCAACGGCAGATCACGCGTTACCTCGTACGCCATGAGTGCCGCAGTTCGACGAAGAACCGCGCGAAAAATATTGTTTGGAGTTTGTTTATTGCGGAGAACCGTCAGGTCTCGCTTCACCAATGGATGGTTGATGATTGTCAGATTTTTCATGGCTCGCTTTCGATTGTGGTCGCAGAGTTATCTTCGCGTTGAAAGTGTCAGGATAGGATCCCAGAGCGGACTAAATGGGGGAGAATACGCCAGATCGGTTCGCGCTATGTCGTCGAGCGTCATTCGCTGTTGGATGGCAAGCGTCATGGTATTTCCTCTGTGCACCGTTCCAACGCCACCGAACGCATCCACACCGAGCAATCGGCGAGTCTTCCGTTCCGAAATCCCGACGACGGTGGATGACTCTGAACCGGGATAGAATCCGACTTTTGTTGTTGACGCAACCACGTCTACCCTGCAATCAAAACCTGCTTCACGGGCTTGCTGGCTTGTCAAGCCGGCGTGGAAGAATTCCTTGTCAAATAGTTTGAGTGACGTCGATCCAAGCGCGCCCTTGAAAAGTGCCGACCCACCTGCAACATTTTCTCCGGCAATGCGGCCTTGCCGGGCGGCAACCGTGGCGAGCGGCATGTACGAGTGGCGGTTGGTTACCAAGTTTTTTGTTTCACAACAATCGCCTGCGGCATAGATGCCATCAAGGCTCGTGCACTGCCGTTCGTCCGTCACGATTCCACCGAATGAGCCTAATCGTATCCCTGCATTTCGCGCAAGTTCAGTATTCGGCTGCACACCGATAGCCACGACGAACAGATCGCCGTTGAGCCGTCCGGCGGTTGTAACCACGGCAGCCGCCCGGTTGGCTGAATCCACCTCGAATCTTTCTACGATTTGATTTTCAAAAATCTCTACGCCGGCGTTCTGCAGCGTCTGACGCACAGCATGCCGCGTCGGTTCTTCGAGGCGGTTCAATGGAAACGAGTGATGAAGAATCAACTGAACGTGAAGCCCTTGCCGACGCAACGCCTCGGCCATCTCGACCCCGACATATCCGCCGCCAACAATGACGGCACGCTGAGGATGTTCCTGCTTCAACCAATTCTTGATTGCATATCCGTTGGCAAGCGATTTGAGAAAGAAAACATTTCGCGCGTTCTCTCCATGAACATTCAACCGTCGTGAGAGCGACCCCGCAGCCATGACAAGCTTGTGAAAAGTTGATTCAACGACTCGCTCACGCCATAGATCACGGACGATGATCTTCCGTTGTACCGGATCGATGTATTCGACCAAGTGGCTTGTTAACGCCTTCACTCCTTTCTCTCGCCCTAATCGTTCCGGGGAAAACGGATTCAGCAGATCGGGATCGGTAATGATGCCGCCTAACCAAAAGGGAATTTCGCAAATGCCGTAGGAGACGTGCTCACCTTGCTCATAGAGAACGACTTCGGTGTCCGGGTCGACACGCTTGGCTTTTGCCGCCGCACTCGGACCTGCCGCAAGTCCGCCGATGACAACGATTCTATTTTTCATTTCTTTTTGAACACAACTCCGATTGGAACGCCTTCGAATCCAAAATGCTCGCGCAGCCGATTCTGAAGAAACCGTCGATAGGATTCTTGCACCAATTGCGGTTCGTTGCAGAAGAACGCAAACATCGGCGGCGAGGTCTTTATCTGAGTTACGTATTTGATCTTCACTTCTTTCGACGCGCTGACTTTGGGTGGATATCGTTCTATTTCCGGCAGCATAACTTTGTTGAGTTTGCTGGTTGTCAGTTTTCGAGATTGTTCTTGGTGGATGCTTTGAGCCTTCTCTATCACTTTGCTGATACGTTGTTTCGTGAGTGCTGAAATGAAGATCACCGGCAAAAAATCGTAGAGACCGAGTTTTTGTTTGATGACTCGTTCGATGTTTCGTGCCGTATTAGTTTCCTTTTCCACTAAGTCCCATTTGTTCACGGCAATAAGCACGGGTCTGTGGCGATGCATTGTTTCATCGATGATTTGCATATCCTGTTTGTTTAATCCATCCTCCGCATCCAGCAGAATCACCGCTACATCGCACCGGTCAATGGCGCGCAACGCCCGCAGCGTGCTATAGAATTCTATGCTCTCTTGAACTTTGCTTCGCTTCCGCAATCCTGCCGTATCCACAATAACAATCTCTTCGCCATTGTGGTACAGAATTGAATCAATAGGGTCGCGCGTCGTGCCAGGAATGTCGGTTACAACTAAGCGGGATTTCCCCAGCAGGGCGTTCACCAACGAAGACTTGCCGACGTTGGGTTTACCGATAATTGCAACCTGAAGCCGTTTTTCTTTTTTCGTCCTTCCCCTTTTTTTAAAACTCTCCGTAAGAAGGTCGAGGAAATCTCCGATTTGCCTTCCACCCAAAGCCGATAGGCCAAACGGCGTTCCCAATCCAAGCGAAAAGAATTCCGCAGTTAGGTTTTCTCTGTTGGCAGAATCGATCTTGTTTGCTACTAACAGCACAGGTTTTTCAGATTGGCGAAGATGGTTAGCGATTTCTTTATCTAAAGGCATCACGCCATCCACCGCATCAACGACAAACACAACGGCGTCTGCTTCTTCGATGGCGATGGCGGCTTGTTCGCGAATCGCCTTCTCGAACACATCCTCGGATGTTGGAACATATCCGCCGGTATCGATTATCAAGAAGGTTTTCCCGCACCACTCGGCTTCGGCGTATTTGCGGTCGCGCGTAACGCCCGGCGTGCCGTAGACAATGGCTTCACGCACGCCGAGAATCCGATTGAAGAACGTTGATTTGCCGACGTTCGGCCTACCGATTATTGCAACGATGGGAATTGACATAAGGAACGACCGCTTTCTGTAGGAAAGTAGAAAGAATTGAACGAGATTCAAAAGGTGCAAAAGCACAAAACCCAAGAGAGTTCTCTTGGGTTTGAGTGAGTCGGGGCGGCGTGATTCGAACACGCGACCTCTTGGTCCCGAACCAAGCGCTCTAACCAGGCTGAGCCACGCCCCGCATACTGTCCGTGATCAAAATATACTCAAACACCGCAGGAAAATCAACGAATCATCCACGCGACAGAATGGATTGAACGCGGCTTGCTAATTCTCCTACCGATTCCGTCTCTGAGCAGTCAATCCAATGAATTCGTTTGTCAGACCGGAACCACGTCATCTGTCGCTTTGCAAAGTTTCGTGTCTTCTGTTGTATCTTTGCAGTCATCCCGTCGAGTGAAAGCTCACCGCGCAAGAATTCAAATGTTTCTCGATAGCCGACTGTATGAAGTGAGTTCAGCGATTCGTCATATCCCTTCGCCTGAAGCGACCGAACTTCATCAATGAGTCCAAGCCGGATCATGTGCAGCACGCGCTCGTTGATGCGCTCGTACAACATCGAACGTTTGATGTTCAAGCCAACTTGGACGATGTGATGCGGCAACGGTGTCGATTGCTCAACGAAGTGTTGCGAAATAGTTTTCCCCGTTTTTTCAAACACCTCTATTGCGCGGATGATGCGACGCGGCTTTCCGCGTTCTATTGCTTCGGCAGATGTTGGATCGATTCGTCGAAGTTCTTCACGCAATACATCCTCACCCTCCGATGCCAATCTCTCCTCCAACCGCCTCCGAACATTCTTGTGGCGGCCCGAGCTATCGAAAAGACCGTCAATAACACTCTTGATGTACAAGCCGGAACCGCCGACAAGGATCGGAAGTTTACCACGATGGATAATCTCACTAATGGCAGTGCGAGCGGCTATTCCATACACACCTGCGCTGTACTCCTCATCCGGATTTACGACATCAATGAAGTGATGCGGGATTGCTTGGCTTTGATCGAGGGAAGGTTTTGCCGTTCCAATATCAAGAAACCGATAGACCTGCCGCGAATCCGCCGAAACGATCTCGGCATTCATGCGCGCAGCAAGTTCAATCGAAAGCGCAGTCTTTCCCGAAGCAGTTGGACCAACAAGTGCGAGAACAAGATTCTCCATGGAAGGTTGACGCAGCTATTTGTTCCAACCTTGTTTGCCGATCAGCGGTACGAACTTGAAGCCCGCGACCTCCCGGCGTGTATACCCTTCGGGAGTGTTCTGAACAATGACCACACTCTGAACTTCTTTATCTCCAATGGGAATAACTAACCGCCCGCCGACGCCGAGTTGCTTCAACAGCGTTTCCGGAATCTGTGGCGCCGCCGCGGTGACCATAATTCCGTCATACGGGGCGTGCTCAGACCAACCGATCGTGCCGTCGCCATATCGTGTCTGAATCTTGTAGCCGCACCGCGTAAATGTTTTCCGCGCTGCCAAGAACAACTCCATCTGTCGTTCAATCGTGAAGACGTGGCATTCAAGCTCAGCAAGAACGGCGGCCTGATATCCGGAGCCGGTTCCGATTTCCAAAATCTTCGACCCGGCGTGCGGCGCTATCTCTTGCGTCATGAATGCGACCGTATAAGGCTGTGAAATTGTTTGCCCAGCGGCCAGCGGAAGCGCGGTATCTTCGTACGCTCGATTCTGAAATGGTTGACGAACAAACTCATGCCGATTGACTTTTGCCATCGCCTCCAACACCCGCTCATCCGTAATACCGCGCTCACGAAGTTGTTGGACCAATTCCCGTCGCTCTTCATCAAATCTCGACATGTGTTTTCCCCAACAACACTTTCAAAAAGTTTCGCGTCGTTTGCCAGTTCGTCATATGGCTTTTCTCACCTCGGTATATTGTCTGAACACGAACAGAAGCAAAGCGGAATCCTAAATCTGCGGCCCGAAGAAGAAACTCCGTTTCCGCTTCATAACCAGGCGTCGTCAGATGAATCCGCTCGATCACCTTTCGTGTCATCAAGCGAAAACCGCATTGGCTATCTGGGATTCGTTTGCCGGTGCGTGCTGAGACCAGAGCTGATGTCAGCGTATTCGACACGATT
>JACRFF010000280.1 GCA_016218005.1 Ignavibacteriales bacterium | reverse complement strand
GGCATCGTAAGGGCCAGCCCGCCGAAAGCGTCAAGGTCGCGGATGTGTGTGCGGTCGTAGATAACGCCGACGATCAAGAAGAGCATCGCGGTGATGGTGCCGTGATTGAACATCTGGAACACCGCCCCAACCATGCCTTGCGTGTTCAACGCCGCCATACCCAGCAAAACAATTCCCATGTGGCTGATGGAAGAATACGCGATGAGTTTCTTGAAATCTTTCTGCGCCATAGCGCAGAGCGCACCGTAGACAATGTTGATGAACGCTACGACTGCCAGCGGGAAGGCGTACTTCACCGCCAGCTCCGGAAACATGGGATAACTGATGCGCAGCAAGCCGTACGTTCCCATCTTCAACAGAACACCGGCGAGTATAACGCTGATTGCCGTGGGCGCCTCGACGTGTGCGTCGGGCAGCCACGTGTGAAACGGAAAGATCGGTACCTTGATGGCAAAGCCGATGAAGAGCGCAATGTAGGCCAGCGTACGTAGATGCGTTCCAAATCCCGCCAGCAGCGAGCCTGGCTCGAAGTTAACGGGATTCATCATCGCCAGCATATTGAACGTGTGAATCTTTTCTCCCGTTGCAGGATCGACGACGGTAACGCTGAAGTACAATGCCAGCATTGCCAGCAATATCAACACGGAACCCAGGAGCGTATAGAGAAAGAACTTGATGGCGGCGTACTCGCGGCGCGGGCCGCCCCAAACGCCGATGAGAAAATACATCGGCAGCAACATCACTTCCCAGAAAACATAGAAGAGGAAGAAATCGAGCGCGACAAACACGCCCATCATGCCGGTATCGAGCAGCAGCAGCATCACCATGTATCCCTTCAGCGCCTTCTCGATATTCCACGAAGAGAAAACGGCAATGAAACAGATGAGCGCCGTTAGGATGACCATCGGCAGGCTCAACCCGTCGATGCCGAGGAAGTATTCAATCTTGATGTGGCCGACCCACGAGAGACCTTTGATATCTATCCACGTCGCACGCTCGACCCATTGCATGCTTTCCGCCGAGTTGATGCCCGCCAAACTTTTGTTGAATCCGAGATACACCAGCACGGCAAGCACAAGCTGGGCGAAGGTAACGGCTGCCGTCGTCCACTTCATTGCGCTTTCGTTTTCTTTGGGAATCAACAGCACAAGCGCCATGCCAAGCACGGGCAGGAACGTTATCCACGTGAGAACGCCAATACCGAGAAATGTCATGTGTTTCTACTCCTTAAAAGAATTACAACTCGCTGCTCCAACGATTCAACTGCTTGACGACTTCACTTCTCATCTACGCTTCAATCAACGACTCGCAACTCGGAACGCAAAACTCATCACTCACTTG
The DNA here is from genome assembly GCA_016218005.1 of Ignavibacteriales bacterium. Taxonomy (GTDB): domain Bacteria; phylum Bacteroidota; class Ignavibacteria; order UBA10030; family UBA10030; genus JACRFF01. Next base: position 5,217 of record JACRFF010000280.1, on the reverse strand, counting down.
AACCACATAAAAAACACCATCACACCAAACAACGCAAGCGCGATGTACGTTTGCACTCGACCCGTTTGGATCTTGCGCGCCAAGATTCCAAAGAATCCGGCAAGATATGCGATAAGATTCACCATGCCATCAACGATCTTATTGTCGAAGCCGCCAACGCCAACGTAGAACAAGAAGAACGTCAAACCTGCCACACCTAATCCTAACACGCCGTATTCCATGTGCATCAACAACGTTGCATTGTTCGGTTGCAAATCCATGGCAACCGCATAGCCGGTAAACGCTGCAATCAATCCGGTGAGAAGTACATACGCCACAGCGCCGATGTTTCCTTCCTCCCAGGTTTCTTTCGCTCCTTGCGTTACCCCCATCGTCCAGCGCGCCGTGCCGTTGACGATGCCATCAATAATCTTGTTGTCGAACCATGCGTAGGCGCGCGCAAGTCCTTTCGTTCCTTCCACAAACACAAACTCGTAGAGTTCATCGAAGTACCATTTGTTTGCCAAGAACTTGTTGGAGGTCAGCCACGCGAGGTTTACCTTCTTCCAATAGAACGCGCCAAACGCCAGCAGAATGCCGAGTCCTGCCACCGTGAGCGATAACAGCACCGCCGGAACGTGTGCGTGGTGGAGCGCTTCTTCAAATTTCTCGGCGCTCGGTGCGGCAATGGATACAGGAACAACAGACTCCGGCCGCTCGACCGCGTGCGTGAACCAACCCTGCGTAGAAATCGGATTGATATTGCCGGTAAAGAAAATGAAGAATGAGAATACCGCAAACACCACAAGCGGAATCGTCATCACCTTGGGCGACTCGTGAATTGAATCGAGCCGATGATGATCGTTGTGCGCACCGAAGAACGTGAGAATCACTAACCGAAACATGTAGAGCGCCGTCAGGAATGCCACAAAGAATCCAATCGCGGGAATCAGCCAGTGTCCGGTCAACGAACCGAAGGCCAGTGTGCCGGCAAGAATTTCGTCCTTGCTTAGGAACCCGCTTGTGAGCGGCACGCCGGAAATCGCCAGCGTGTAGACGAGGAATGTCCAGAACGTAATCGGCATCTTCGACCTCAATCCGCCCATGTTGCGGATATCTTGCGGGTCGGTGTGATGGTCATTGTGATGATGCAGCGCGTGGTGCATTGCATGGATGACCGAGCCGGAGCCAAGGAACAATCCTGCTTTGAACATCGCGTGCGTGCTGAGATGGAAAAACCCGGCGGTGTACGATCCGACGCCGAGTCCCATGATCATATAACCAAGCTGGCTCACCGTTGAGTACGCAAGCACTTTTTTAATATCGTTTTGCGCAATCGCAATTGTAGCGGAGATGAAAGCGGTGATGGCGCCAATGTAGGCAATGACCATCAGCGCGTCGGCCGTCATCATCGGGAATGTCCGTGTTACCAAATACACGCCGGCGGCGACCATGGTGGCGGCGTGAATCAACGCGCTCACCGGCGTCGGGCCTTCCATCGCATCCGGCAGCCATACGTGCAATGGAAACTGCGCCGACTTTCCAATGGCGCCGCAGAAAATCAGAATGCCCGCCGCGGTAAGCCATGCTTCGCTTCCCATCGGAATACTGCCGGCCTTCATCGCGTCAAAGATTGCATCAAACGAGAAGGTGTGGAATGTGTAGTAAAGAATCAGAATGCCGGTGAACATGCCGATATCGCCGACGCGATTGACGACGAACGCCTTCTTCGCCGCATCCGACGCCGACTTTTTTTCAAACCAGTGGCCGATGAGCAAGTAGGAACTGAGTCCCACTAACTCCCACGAAACATACATCAAAAAGAAGTTGTTCGTCAGTACGATGCCGAGCATCGAGAACGTGAACACGCCAAGGTACGCGAAGTACCGACCGTAGCGCACATCGCCGTGCATGTAGCCGATGGAAAAAAGATGCACGAGGGAACTCACGAGCATCACGACCACCAGCATAATTGCCACGACGTTGTCGATCATGATGCCCAGTTGTATCTTCAGCGGACCGACGAACGGCACGCTGCCGAAATCGACCCACGTGAATGTCGATTGCAAAACAGCGTCGTGATACAACGTCAGTTTCTGGAACAGGATAACGAATGCCAACGCCAGACCGGCAAAAACGACGGACGTACCGAACCAATCTCCTTGCCGCGGGAGACGCTTGCTGAAGAAGATCATCAGCACAAAGTCTGCAAGCGGCATCAACAGCAAGATGTACGCAAGCGTAAGTAAGGTCGTGTTAGACATTGAACATTGTTCGATTTACGATTTTCGATTATTGATTGAATAATCCTTCGTGGATCAGTCTCTCAGTTGGTTGATCTCGTCGACATTTGCGGTATGGAAGACCTGATAGATGTTCAACACGATGGCCAGCGCAATTGCCGCTTCGGCGGCAGCCAAGATGATGACAAAGATTGCAACCGCGTGGCCATCAAACGTTCCGACCGCATAGCGCGCGAACGCGAGAAAGTTGATGTTGGCGGCATTCAACATCAATTCAATTCCCATCAGCACCATAATTGCGTTGCGCCTCGTAATAATGGCATACAGACCAAGCGAAAACAGCAGCGCGCTGATAACGAGGAAGTGCGTTAAGCCTGGATGTTGAAGCCATATCATAAACTCTTGCATACGAATCTCGATTCGAACTTAAGTGTTCCGCTCTCTTCGTGCAATCATAGCCGAGCCTACCAGCGCCACCAAGAGTATAACGGAAGCAACCTCGAATGGCAGCACGTACGTGGTCAACAGCATTTCGCCGAGCTTCGGAGTAGTTGCTGTGGTCGCCGTTGAAATTTCACCCATCCTCGCCCAATCGGTGGACCAGAACATCCCGATCAGTACACCCGCGAGCGCTGCAACAATCAGCACCGCCGGCCACGTTTGCACGGGGCTGGTTTTAATATCGACGTTAATTTGTTTTTGCGTCAGCATCACGCCAAAAATGATGAGCACAAGAATGCCGCCAATGTAGACCATCAGTTGTGTAACGGCAATAAAGTCGGCAAGCAGGAAGACATACAATCCCGCCACGCCGAAGAATGCAAACAGCAGCGCAAACGCCGCACGCACGATGTGCCGCGAAAACACAACGACACACGCCGCACCCAGCGTGATCAGCGCAAACACATAGAAAAGTATTGTGAAGAGGTCCATGGGTTGTTCAATCCGGTTTGGGCGGTTCCGGTTTCGGCATGGATGAAGTCGTTGCCGGTGGTGTCGTTGGAACCGGATTTACCGCTGCTGCCGCTTTCGCTTGTGCCGCTGTCGCAGCTGCTGCGGCTTTCTTCGCTGCCGTCTCTTCTTCCGCTTTCTTCGCTCGCGCTCTTGCTTCCACGATTTGGTCAGGAGTCATCGCGCTGAAGTTGTAAATCAAATCGCGGCGATTGAATTCCGAGAACTCGTACACATCGGTCATCACGATGCACTCGGTCGGGCACGGCGGCACGCACAATCCGCAGTAGCAACACTTGGCGATATCAATGTCGAACTTCGGAACGTACAGCCGCTTCTTGTTGCCGGTCGAGGTCACCCCCAAATCGACGTCGGCAGGAGCTTTGATGGTTTCAATCGTGATGCAATCTACCGGACACGCCATCGAGCATTGGTCGCACCCGATGCAATCATCGATGTTGACATAAAGTCGGTTGCGTGCCCGCTCCGGCATCTTCATCTTTTGGTCGGGATACTGGATTGTTACCGCAGGCTTGAAGAGTCTTCCCCACGTAATCTTCATCCCTACCGCTACCGTATAAAGCGCGTAAAAGATAGTTCCGAAATAGTTTCTGAGAGCAATCATGAAATTTTGTGATTGTCGATGTTCAATTGCGCGATTGAAACGCTTCCTCTTACCATACAAGAATCAAACCGATGGCAAACAAGCAGCCGAAGAGCAGCGGCGTCAGTACTTTCCACGATGTGTACATCAGTTGATCGACGCGCAAACGCGGCAACGTCCAGCGAATCCAGATTTGCAAAAAGACAAACACCATCGCTTTGAGCACGAACCAGAAAATTCCCCAGATCGTTCCGCTCATCAACGACCCGAACGGACTCGACCACCCGCCGAGAAACAATGAGACCGCCACGCCGGAGACGAGAAACATGTTCGCGTATTCGGCCAGATAGAACATTGCAAAACGCATGCCGCTGTACTCGGTATTAAAGCCTTGCACCAGCTCCGATTCCGCTTCCGGTAAATCGAACGGCGTGCGATTCACCTCCGCCAGCGATGCGGTAAAAAGTATGATAAACGTTACGAGTGTGAAGGGAATCAGCAATAGTTTTTGCGTCAGCGTTACCGACGCCATCGGTCCGCCGAAGAGCAGCCAGTTGTGAATTCCGCCTTCCTGAAATTTTACGATGTCTTGCAGATTCAACGAGCCGGTGATCATCACGGCAATGACGATGGCGAGCGCCGTCGGAATTTCGTAGCTGATCATTTGCGACGCGGAACGAAGTCCGCCGAAGATCGACCACTTGTTGTTCGACGCCCAGCCTCCCATCAAGATTCCGATAACGACAAGCGAACCTGCCGCGACGAGAAAGAACGCTCCGAGATTGATGTTGCTGCCGATGTAGATGCTGGAGAACGGAATGAACGCAAAGCCGGCATACGTTCCGATGAACACAACGTACGGCGCGAGCTGGAACAAAAGTTTATCTGCCGCAAACGGAATGATGTCTTCCTTCTGCAACAGCTTGAGAATATCGGCAAAGGGTTGCAGCACGCCGTGCCAGCCGGTGCGCATGTAGGCGAGCCGATCCTGCATATGCGCCGCGACTTTCATTTCCATGTACAGAGTTACGAGCGCGTACACCAAGATGAATACGAGCGGCAAAGCGCTTAGCAAGATCGCCACAACAATTTCATTTGCCAGCAATGATTGAATGAGTTCCATGTTCCAATTCGCAATCAGCAATCCAAAATCCAATTCCCTATCTATCCACTTCGCCGAGCACGATATCGACGCTTCCCGCAATCAGCACAAGGTCGGCGATGAGGCCGCCGCGGGAAATTTCCGGCAGCACGCTCAGGTTCACAAATGCCGGCGAACGTCCTTTCACGCGGAAGGGACTTGCCGTGCCGTCGCTGAGAATGTAGAAACCGAGTTCACCGCGCGGCGACTCGGTGCGCACGTACACTTCGGCGTCCTTATCCGGACGAATGCGCTTGGGAAGCGCCGCTTGCACATTCCCCTCCGGCAAACCGGCGAGC
>JACRFF010000279.1 GCA_016218005.1 Ignavibacteriales bacterium | reverse complement strand
CCGGAAATCTGCGTGGTATGTTTATTTCATATTCCTACGACGCTAATATTTATGGTAATACTATTACCGTTGCCTCTACAGGTGCAACAACAAATCTTACATCGTATGGTATTACATTACAAACAAATTTTGCAATATCGGGTGTTTTTAATGTCTACAATAATAAGTTGACGAGTCTTACGACGCTATGCAATACAGCAGGCGCAAGTAACGGTATAATGGGTATTGATAATCAAAACACATCATCACACGTTGTTAATATCTACAACAATATGATTACGCTTCAAGGACCGGCTGCCGCAAGTGCAACAAACTGTAAAATCTATGGTATACGCACCACAAGTTCTTCTACAACGAATATCTACTTTAACACGATTTACATTCCTGAAATGACCAATATGACAACTTTTGGTTCGTCATATATCGCAGGTATCGCATTTGCAACGGCAGCAACGACAGAAGCGTCGCCAACCGGTACGGTCACTGCTACAAACAATATCATCATTAGCGATGAAACCAGCATGAAGACATGGGGCATTCGTCGCGTAGGAACAGGCGGAACATTTACCTCAAACTATAACGACATCTATTACAATGCAGCCAACACGAGCGGGTATGTCGGTTATTATAATGCAACAGATTATCAAACATTTGCAAACTGGAAAACTGCTTCTTCACAGGATGCAAATAGCATCAACTCGTCTCTTACATTTACCAGCACAACAGATTTGCATATTGATGCTGGCACAGAATACGCATCGCTCCCGGTCGTTTCAAGCGCTGGAACGGCCATCACCGGCTACTCGACCGACATCGATGGCGAGACGAGAGATGCGAGCACGCCGGATATTGGCGCCGACGAGTTTAAGGTCAGCCGGACATTGACGACCACCGGGACACTTCCTTCAAGCGCCGACTATGGAACAGTCACCGTGAATGGTACGGGCATCACCACGACACTTGGTGGAGCGACTGCAGTCTCGAGTGCGTTCACAATGACGAATGGAACACTCGATTGCGGCGCGAACGTTATCTCCGGCGCCGGAACGTTCACACTTGCTTCCGGTACAACGCTGAAGTCTGGTCACGCCAGCGGTACTGGAGGAAATATCAGCGTCGCGGGTACAATTACCCTTAATTCTGGGGCCAACTATGAATTCAATGGGTCGGCGGCACAAGTAACTGGCTCGCTGTTGCCCTCAGCACTCAACAATCTTACCCTCAACAACACGAACGGCGTAACGCTGTCGAACAATCTCACCGTCAACGGAACGCTGACGTTCACTGCGGGCAAGCTGACGGGTGGCGCAAACACGCTAACGCTTGGTTCAGCCGCATCGGTCTCCGGCGCGGGGTCGGGAAAATTTGTTGACGGCTTAGTTTCTGCGCCCGTTGCAGCAACAAGCCAAACAAGCTGGCCGATCGGCCAAGGAAGCGACTACCTTCCTTCAAAGATGTACGTGAACTCGGTCTCAGGGTCGGGCGGGATACTATTCCAAGTTCTCGACAAGGGTTCAGACACTCCGGCAGGTTCGACCAGCAGTTTCTCCCCCGTTCTTACTCGGTACTACCGCGCGTCGCTGGGTACAGGAGTAACTTCGTTTACGGCAGACTCGCTCACGCTTTCCTACGCCTCATCGGATGTTTCCGCCGGATTCGATGAAACCACATTTCTTGTCTATCGGTGGACGGGGAGCGCTTGGTCAAAGGCCACGATCAATAGCATCGATACAACTGCGAACACGATCACGATAGCAGGCGTCAGCGCTGTCGGAGATTTCATCATTACCGGTCCATCGGCAATATTTAGCGCCAACAAGACTTCGATTGCCTTCGGCGCCATCGGCATCGATGATTCCAAAAAGGACAGCGTTGATGTTTCCAATTCCGGCACCGCATCACTCATCATTACATCGGCAACGGCAAACGATGCAAGCTACGCCGTAGAGCCGTCGTCGGCTACTATCGCCGCCGGCGCAAATGCTTGGTTCACCGTTACCTACCATCCGACGGCAAGCGGAACGAACAATGCAAAAGTGTCGTTCGTTCACAACGGAAGCACTTCCCCCGACAGCGTGTCGCTGACCGGAAGCGCCGAGTACCCCAGTTTTGCCTTCGGAACAACATTGGTGGATTTTGGCGATGCAGCCATCAATGCCACCAAGACCGATAGCGTTGTGGTAACGAATGCCTCTACCGCAGCGACGTTGACGGTGAGCGCTATCGCATCGACAAATGCCAAGTTCACCGTCGCGCCTTCGAGCGCCTCGATCGCTCCTTCCGACAGCCAGACATTCACGATCAGCTTCACGCCAACCGACGGCTCACTGCAAAGCGGCTGGCTTGTCTTTACTAACAATAGCCAAAAAGGGAGCGATTCATTGAGCGTGAGCGGCAAGGGGGCGGTGCCAGGTTTTTCGGCCTCCAAGCGCAATTTTGATTTCGGTAACGTTCGCATCGCGCACATCAAATCCGATTCGCTGCTTTTGAAGAACACAAGCATCTCTGCCATGTCGATCGACAGCGTCGTTGCGCAGACATCGGTCTTCACGGTTTCGCCATCCAGCCATGTCATTGCAGCGAATGACAGTGTTTGGTTCACGGTAGATTTCCAGCCGGTTGCGATGGGAAACGTTGCTGATACGATCGTGTTCTACCACAATGCCACAACCTTGCAGGATACAATACTTGTTAAAGGCACAGGCACGATCCCCATATTCGCTGCCGGCAGAAAGTCCATCGACTTTGGCACGCGCAAGCTGAATGAATCCGCCGCAGATAGTTTCTACGTCCGCAATGGAGGCAATGAGGCGCTCGCCATATCATCGGTAACGGTGAGCGATACGCTGAATGAGTTCGTCGTTTCGCCCGCCGAAGCAACAGTGCAACCGGGAGATAGCGCGAAGTTTTCCGTCTCTTTCAATTCGCTGAAGTTAGGCAGCAAGGCAGTGGAAGTGATTTTTGCTCACGATGGCTCGTCGGCAAGTGATACCGTCAAGTTAAGCGCGTTGGTTGCACAAGGAGTCTTTGGCGTCAACACGGACTTGCTCGCATTCGGCTCGGTCGCGAAAGATTCCAGTATGGTCGATAGCGTCTCGGTGAGCAATTCCGGAAACGTCGTGTTGTCCGTGGATTCCGTGCGGTCATCGTCAAGTGAATTTCTCGTATCGCCCACAGCCGGAACCGTAGGCGTCAGCGAAACCGCGACCTTCCAGGTTACGTTCGCGCCGAAATCTGCCGGATCGAAAAACGCACTCCTCGTATTTTATCACGACGGCGTATCATCGCGCGACACCGTGAAGCTTACCGGAACAGCTACTGCACCCACCGTTTCGGTCACACCTTTGGCTATCAACTTTGGTTCGCTGTTGGTGGGTTCGCCGCCCAAATCGGACACGGTTTCCGTCGCGAACAACGGTACGGCAACGCTCGTGATTTCATCCGTCGCTTCCACAGACGCGCACTTCGGGGTATCACCCACCTCCGCCAACATTGCCGCGGGTGCATCGAAGAAGTTTGCCCTTGCGTTCTCGGCAGACTCGGCAAAATCATATACCGGCCTGCTCATCATCACCAGTAACACCGCGAAGGGTAAAGATACCGTCGCTCTTTCCGGAAAAGGCTTGACGGTCATCTCCATTAGCCAAGCAAGACTGGCGGCCAACGGCACAGAGGTCGTGCTTGAAGGAATCGTTACCAGAGCCAAAGGCTCATACACGTACATGCAAGATACCTCCGCAGGCATCGTAATCTATCAATCCTCCGGGTCATTGAAAGACTCCATTGCCAGCGGCGGGGTGAAGCCTGGTGACAAGCTTCATATTCAAGGGAAGACGTCAGAGTACAACTCGCTGAAAGAAATTGCGGCGGCAGACCTCATCAGTTGGTCGGCAATCTCGAAAAACAATCCGATACCCACGCCGCCCATCCTGACGTTGAAACAATTGGCAACGAATGGAGAAAAGTATGAGGCGATGGTTGTGAAAGTGCTGGGAGCAACCGTTCTGCCCGGCACCGATACCGTGTATGCCGCCGCCAAGACCTACTCCATCACCGACGCATCAGATACGTCAAAGGCGGTTGCGCTCCGCATTCCGAACGCCACTGACAGCGACGTGGATGGAACGAGAATCATTAAAGTCATTACCTTCACGGGCGTTGTTGGCCAGTTCAGTTCATCGAATCCGGCGGCGGGTTACCAGCTCATGGCTATCTTCCCGACAGACGTTACCGACAACGCACTCGACGTGAAGACGCCGTTCACCGGAATTCCATTGACGTTCGAGTTGTATAACAACTATCCGAATCCATTCAATCCTACAACGACGATTCAGTACGGATTGCCAAGCGCCAGCCGCGTTACGTTGAAAATCTATTCGCTCCTTGGTCAAGAAATTTCAACGTTGGTCGACGGACTGCAGCCGGCCGGTTATCATCAGGCGCTTTGGGAAGGGCGACATCAAAACGGCGCACCGGTTGCAAGCGGCGTTTACTTCTATCGCATCGTTGCGGAACCGAACGAGCAAGGAGGAAAACCTTTCGTCAAGGTGATGAAGATGCTGCTGATGAAGTAACGTGTTGCGCAGAATGGTTTGCCCAACAGCCGATTCTTTAGGGAGTCGGCTGTTGTGTTTTAGACTGGCGCCGCGCCAGCCTGCTGCACTGTCCGCCCGGCCAAGCCCTGCCCGGCCAATGGCAGGCGGGCGTTCGGACGGGTCTGGCAGGCCAGAAGTGAATCAATTGGAATTTTTTCCCGTGCAAGCACTTTGGAAAATCCTTCTCGTACTGTTCGCCCTGACGGCAGGGTGGCTGTTCCTTTCCCTAAGGGATGGATACCCACATGCCTCGGCCTTAACGCCGGTGCACGCCTACGCCGTGTCGTTCGTTGCAACATCGTTCGTGTACCTGTGGCTTGCCTCTATCATCCTTCGGAAGGACATTCCGCTCCGCGTTGTGTGGGTCGGCGTTGTGCTTTCGGTGTTGGTGAAGGCAAGTTTTTTGGTATCGCAGCCCATCGGCTCAGACGATATCTATCGATACGTGTGGGATGGAAAGGTTCAGCACGCCGGCATCAATCCGTACGCCCATCCACCGAACTCCACCACGCTCGGCCATCTTGCTTCAGCAGACCTGCCTCGTCTTGTCAACCATCCGGATATGAAGACGATCTATTTCCCCGTTGCACAGTGGTTGTTTGCGCTTGCCTATTTCATGGCAGGAGCAAACGTCGGGGGAATCAAATTGCTGATTCTTTGTGCCGACGCCATAAGCATCGCAGGATTGGTTGTTCTGCTCTCAACACACGCCATACCGATACAACGCGTGCTGCTGTTTTCTCTCTCTCCGTTGGCGATACTTCAGTTCGGACTCGACGGTCATATCGACGCGGTTGGAATTGCTCTGCTTGTGTGGGCGTTCGTTATGTATGGGCGAGGAGCCACTCTTTCTGCCGGAATTCTTCTTGGTCTCTCGATCTCCATCAAGCCCGTCGCGCTCGTCTTGATTCCCCTCCTCCTGATTCATCATGCACCTGAACGAAAACGATGGTGGCTGGTTGCAGCCCCTCTTCTCATTTTGGGATTAGAATTTCTCCCCTACATGTCGGCGCATCCGTTTGAAGCGCTATCAACATTTGCGCAACACTGGACGTTCAACGGCCCTGTGTTTGAATCGGTCAACAGCATTCTGCGCGACAATCAACTTTCGAGAATCGTTTGCGCGATCGGCCTGATCGGAATTCTCATTCCTCTTTATGTACGCCGAACAATGTTATTCGGTTCACTCTCTCTCGCCTTGCTTGCGTTACTGTTCTTCTCTCCCGTAGTGCATCCGTGGTATGTGGGATGGTTGGTTGCCGTGCTGCCATTAGCGCCGCGATGGTCGGGGATTGTGTTAGCGGCTGGTGCAAGTCTCACGAGCATAACAGTCGTTGACTTCGTGCTCACAGGCGTGTGGAAACAACATGGATGGGTTTTGATTTTAGAATACCTGCCGCCAGCAGTCTTAGCCGTGCGCGAGATTGTTCGCGGATATCCGTTGGAAACCAAAGTCCGGACGACAGAGCTAACGACCTGATGATGGGAATGCGCTTATGCCGCAATGGCGGTTGCTTCGTGCTCGAAGCGCGCAACGATATCCCGAAGGCGTTTGCGTTGTTCCTTCACGGTAGGCGGAATAGAGGAAAGATTCTCTTCCTTGTATGGCTTGGAGAGAGCAATGGAGAGGCACTCGTTCATTCCTTGCTCAAGATTCTCATAGTACTCTCGCAGAGTACTGACCTCGCGTTGAGTATACGTGCAACGATGAACGAGCTTTTCGAAGTAGTCAACGTACATCACGATCTCTTTCGCGAACATATGCGGCCGTTCCGCCGGCACAAGCGATGGCCTCCGTCCATAGATATGATCGACCATTTCCTGCAGTGAATAGAGACGGTCAAACCATGCAATGTTCGGTCCGGGACACACTGCTTGCGGTGCACGCGACGCCTGCGTGATGCCAAGGGCAATGAGAGCGCTGTTGGCAAGATGTTCGCAAAGACAAGTTTTGACGAGAACTTTTTCCACGTGCTCTTTACGGTCTGTGTCTGAGCACGAGTCGCTGGCCGCCTGTGCGAGTTTCTGTTTCTGATATTCGGTGGCAGCGGTGCAGATCGGCGTTTCGCTGAATTCGGTGTTCGTTACAAGGAATCCTTTGGGACAGCCGGAACCGGGATTTCCTTTTTCGGCTTTCGTGCGCGTCCAAACTTCCGAGCCGGTATTCCGCAAGTTGTTGAAGGGCACGCCGAGCGGCGACGCATCACTCAAGTAGACGTCCTCCTCTGTGGCGCGGCATAACTGTTCGCGTGTTGCGTTATCGACGCAGGTTGCTTCCGGCACAAGCAAGAATGGAGTAGCCCACCCGGTACGGTCCATGCCAAACTGTTCGCGCATTCTCCGGTCTTCGCCGTTTATTCCAATGCCGCCCTGCACCGTGATGATCGGTTCCGCTTTGTGCGCATCGTCATGATAGTGCCAACCCATGGATTCGTAGAATTTCATGACCATCGGCTGGAATTCCGCCTTCAATTGATCGCGCTTCTCGCGGAACTCCCGCAACAGCATCGGCAAGAGGTATCCGTTGGAGGCAAATGCGTGGCCGCCGCAGTTCAAACCGGACTCGATTCGGAATTCATGCACTTCTAATCCGTTCTTGGCCAAAATTTTTCCTTGTACAAGAGCAGAACGGAAATCGCTTACCTTGAGAATGATTTTTTTCTTGATGGCGCCCGTTTCGTTTCGGTAAAAATCACGGAACCTCGTGATATAGTTGAACAGGCCGCGATTCAGCCCTGCTGAAAACTCAACCGCCCCCGCCGCGGCGCTGTTGGCAAATCCACGCAGCGAAGCTTTCGCATCTGAATATTCGTCGCTGAGCAGATGGCCTGCCTTATCGACGTTGAGTCGATCGATCTTTGTCATGATGTTGACGTCAAATTCGCCGGGCACCATGCGCTTCGTGAGGTCGGCCTGGAGCGCCTCGCATTCTGGCCCCGGTTGCATCTCCAGCATGCGTTGGTAGTCGCGCTTAAGCGGATGTTCATCGGGGAGAAGCTCAAAGTATTTGGTTTTGTCGTTCGGCTGGAAAAAGGGAAGGTTCCGCACCGCTTCCATCTTCCGCCGGACAATTTCGTGAAGCATGTCAAGATACGCCGTTGTGCGACGCGCTCGGCCATCTTCGGTAAAGCGATAGATTTTTTCGTACGGAAGGTGAAACAGGCGGCTGTAGTGTTCGCGCACTCTTTCCAACAGCAGGTCGTCAACAATCGACACAACCGAAGAAATGCCAAGATGCGCAACGCGGATGGGCGTATCGATG
>JACRFF010000286.1 GCA_016218005.1 Ignavibacteriales bacterium | reverse complement strand
ATATTGTCTAATGTCCATATGTGACCCTCCCTCTGCCTCCTCCCTTTGCTCTGGCTCCCTCTGGAGCTTGGGAACGAGAGAAAAGCAATTTCCTATCATCTGATCAACCTAGTGTTCACGGTGCTCTCCGGTGTCACCATCCCGGTTCTGGTGCGCAAGTTCGGCGTCGATCCCGCCGTGGCGAGCAGCGTCATCCTCACCACCGTCACCGACGTGGTCGGTTTCTTCGCCTTCCTCGGACTGGCTCAAAAAATCGGAAGAAGTGGTAGCAGAGGTCTTGCAATCCTTCCCGTAAACTACGCCTGTCAGCTTGAGTACGCCGCCTGCTGCAATATCGCCATGGCGGTTGCCGCACACGCTGCCCTGGTTAATAGTAAGGTCGCCCGCTGTTTTTACACCCCATCCTTTTTTATTGTTGAGAATCTTGACATTTTTGAGATCAGTCACGTTATCTTTATCCTCGCCTTCCTCCTTAATCCCACCCCTGCCATTGTTGCTCACCTCAAGGAACTCAACGCCGGTTGCAAGAATATTACTTCTGCACCAGATGCCCTCCTGCTTGTTATTGTTGATTCTGGCATGGTGGTTGATGGTTATTGAAGTAGTTGAATAAATGCCGCGGTCTTTGTTACTAAGTATCTCGATGCCGTCAATTTCTATCCCGCGCCCTGTACTAACTGCGCCGATATTGGCGATGCCTGTGCCAACATTCTGGTTAATTTGATTTGCCGTACCATAGATGTTCAGGTCGCCGTCCATCATAATGCCATTGCCCTTGTTCTTGATAATTTTAACGTTCTCGAGCCTAACCACACTATCACTGGTTGGCGCCAAAATGCCATCATCGCCATTATTGCTCACCTCAAGGAACTCGACATCGGCTGCAAGAATATTACTTCCACACCAGATGCCCTCCTGCTTGTTATTGTTGATTCTGGCGCGGTTGTTGATGGTTATTGAAGCAGTTGAATAAATGCCGCGGTCTTTGTTACTAAGTATCTCGATACCGTCAATTTCTATCCCGCGCCCTGTACTAACTGCGCCGATATTGGCGATGCCTGTGCCAACATTCTGGTTAATTTGATTTGCCATACCAAAGATGGCCAGGTCGCCGTCCATCATAATTCCATCGCCCTTGTTCTTGTTAATCTTGACGTTCTCCAGCTTAACTGTACTGTTATTACCTTTAGCGAGAATGCCAGTATCACCGTTATTCATGACCTCAAGGAACTCAGTATCGGCTGCGAGAACGCTGCCATGCTCGGTTAAGATGCCGCCACCTTTGTTGTGGTTTATCTTGGCACGCTTGTTGATATCCACCGTGCCAATAACACTCAAGCCCACACCGATGTTATCGAGTATTTCAACATCCTCAACAATTATGTCCCCAACGCTGTGTATACCGTCACCTGAAAAGTTCTTGATTATCATCCCTTTCACCGTTCCGCCTGCTGCGGGAAAGCTCAGAGCAGTGAGCCCTGCGTCAATGCCGTCCAGTTCCACCTTGCCGCCTGATTGGGTAGTAGCGTCTATCTCCGCTGCTTCGTTGAATCCCGGTAGTGTCTTTTTCAAATGAATAACAGGCACACCTAAACTGCCGGCAATGTTAAAGGTGATAGTATCTTCTCCTGCGCGGGCATTGGCTTCTTCAATCGCAGCACGCAAAGTACATTCCGGTTCACCGTTGGCGATTGTCTTTCCGGTGTTACAAACACAATCCTCCACGTCCGAATCAGAATCATCACCTGTGGAATTGACAACCAGTCCCCCAATCAGCAACTCTAATTTGGCAATCTTATTCAGGTTCGTCACTGCGCCGTCGCGAGTTTCGTCGAAATAGCCGCCCACATACACGTCACTCCCACTGATGCCAATCGCAGACACCACACCATTCAACCCGTTGTTTGGCAGAGCCGACCACGCCCCGCCGCTCAGCTTGGCAATGTTGTTCAGCGTCACCGCGCCGTCGTAGGTTTTGATGAAATTGCCGCCCACATACACGTCACTCCCACTAACGGCAATGGCATTCACCCAACCACCCAACCCGTTGTGTGGCAGAGCCGACCACGCCCCACCGCTCAGCTTGGCAATGTTGTTCAGGTTCGTCACCGCGCCGTCGAACGTTTTGCTGAACTCGCCGCCCACGTACACATCACTCCCACTGACGGCAATGGCACGCACGGCACCACCCAACCCATTATCTGGTAGAGCCGACCACGCCCCACCGCTGAACTTGGCAATGTTGTTCAGGTTCGTCACCGCGCCGTCGAACGTTT
>JACRFF010000291.1 GCA_016218005.1 Ignavibacteriales bacterium | reverse complement strand
TCTCCACAAACGCCGCCAGCTCTTCAATGCGGTCGGGGTCGGGCGAGTCGTGCACGCGATAGATAAACGGTTTCGGATGCTCTTCCTTCTTGGACAAACCGATATGCCCGGCAACCACTTTGTTTGCCAACAGCATAAATTCCTCGACAAGCCGGTGACTATCGAGACGAACCTTCTTCACGATCTCAACCGGATTTCCATCGGCATCGAAGCGAAATTTTGCCTCGGCAGATTCGAAGTCGATACTGCCTTCCCGCAATCGTTTCTTTGTCAAGACGGAGCTGAGTTCGTGCATGTCGCGCACCATCGCGTGCAGGTTCATTTCCTCCGGCGTCGCGTTCTCAACCGCCGGCCCGAAAAGAATTTCTTGCACTTCTTCGTACGTAAATCTGCGTTTGCTGTGGATAACGGTTTCGCGAATCTCATACCGCTTCACGGAACCTCGCGGTGTTATCTCCATCAGAACGGAGAAGGTTAGCTTATCTTCGTTCGGGCGAAGACTGCACAGGTGATTCGAAAGACGCTCCGGCAACATCGGAATGACGCCATTGGGAATGTAAACACTCGTTCCGCGTTTCAACGCTTCGGCGTCGAGCAGCGTGTGCTCGTGCACGTACCACGAAACATCCGCAATGTGCACGCCTAACCAATAGTTGCCGTTGTCCATTTTCTCAAAGGATACGGCATCATCGAAGTCCTTTGCATCCACCGGATCGATGGTAACACAAAGAGTTTTGCGCATATCAAGGCGTCGTTCGATTTCCGATAATGGAATCTCACCGGGCAAGCCGTTGGCTTCGGCCAACACTTCACGGGGATATTCTGTCGGCAGCCCGAATTCCCGCAAGACCGACCTCAGTTCGGCGTGCATCTCGCCGGCGCTGCCAAACACCTCAACGATTCGTCCTTCCGAAGCGCGTTCTCCTCTGCCCCACGAATCAAGCTGGACTGCAACCTTGTAACCCTCCTCGGCATTTTTCACATGCTCTGTGGGAACCACAATTGCCTTGCCAAACCGCGAGTCGTCCGGAACGACGAACCACGTTTTGCGGTTCCGCTCCAACTTTCCAACCACCGTCTGCGTGTTGCGCTTAAGTACTTCAACGACCTCACCCTCGCGACGGTGCGCAAGGTCTTTCTTCGGCTGGGATTGAGGAAGAATAGAGATCCGGACCTGATCACCGTGTCCGGCTTCGCCAAGATTATTTTGGCGAACGAAAATCTCTTCGCTGGAATCCGATATCGCAACGACGCCGAATCCTTTGTTGGAAAGTTCCATCACCCCATCCAAGACTTCTGCAACGTGCATGTGGCAAAACTGTTTTCCTTTGACACGATCGATCCGTCGTTCATCCTGAAGTTTGCGCAGCGACAGTTTGAAGATTTCATACTCTTGCTCAGCGCGAATACCCAGCCGACGGGCAAGTTCCTTCGCTTTGAATTGCTCATTGGGATATCGGGCGAGAAATGCAAGTATCTTTGATTCGATTGACTCGATGGAATGACCCTTTTCTTTATTGGTTGGCTCGCTTCGTCTCCCTCGCCTCGCTTTCGCGAGAGCGAAGCGGGGACGAGTCGCCCGCCTTGCCGCGAGGCAGGGAGCGGGCACAGTAATTCAAGTTAGAAGGTAAAGCGATAGAACAAACGCGCCCAGTTGGAAGACGAGCGCAATCGATCGTCAATATTATCGAGACCTTCGACACGGCGTTCGAGCGTGAGAATGAGATTGTGTAATTGGCCAGACCCAACCAACGCACTGACGGGAAACTCGACGCTGACATTGGTGTTCGTCAGGTCGCTCAACACACGACCGCCAGCACGGACAACGGCTTCGCCGACTTGTCCGGTGAAACGCACATCTGCCGATTTCTCGAACGCGCCGCCGTAATAAATAAGGTCCACGGATTGGACATAACCGCTTGTAAACTTCCTTAAGCCCTCACTGAGCGGTCCGGTGAGAACGCCTGAGGCGAAGCCATACCCAATGTTGCTGCCAATGAGAGTGCGTTTCTGCTGGTCGGTCAGTTCATCCCGGAATTGTCCGGTGAAGATAAACGAGATCGCATCCGATTCTACGTCGGCGCGCTTTTTTGCCTGTTCGGGGTCATTGGGAAATTCAATATCCCACTTCGGGCTTACCTTGTTCCGCGGGCCTGTTAAAGTGAGAATCACCGCCACCTTTTCTCCCTTCCCAAGCGTTTCGGTCGCACGATTAGTTGCTGTGTCGTGGATTCCTTCATACCGCGCCGTGATGTTGAGTTCCGGATTAAGAGGGTCGCCGGTAAAAATCAATTTCCCCGACGCTTGGAATTTCTTGAAGAGATTATAGTATGAGGTGCTTCCAACAAGCAGCTCGCCCGTCAATCTTTTGGTCGATGGGTTGCGGACAAAATAGAGTCTGCCCTGAATGTCGGCAAACAGTTCTTCGTTCGTTTGGCCGTTGAATATGAATCGCAATTGCGTCGGCCCCTTGGTTTCAATCGCAAGGTCGTAGTCGATTCCATCAAGAAACGATGGCGCAGCTTGCGTCGCAGTGGTGTTCTGCGCGCGCTCGTCTCCTTTGTCGCCAACGGTTCCTGCGCGAGGCGTCAGAAATGATTTTGTTGATGCTTGCGGGACAGAAACAATGCGGGTTGTATCATCGACAAATGTTACAGTAACATTTCGATTGAGCATGACAAACACCTCGCGCTCCGGCGGCAGAACAAGTTGGGCGTTCCGCGAAAACAACTCGCCACGCACAAGTGAACGCCGCATGTTCCCTTGCCACGATATGCCGCCCTCGCCCGTTTGCGCAACCACGTCGCCATAGAATTTTGAACCGGGCGAGTGGAATGTTTCTTTCATCACCATCAAAGAACCATCCGTGCGAAAATTGAAATCCCCAAAGCTGAGACCGTGCATCGTGAACGTTCCGGTAACGTTCATCGCTCCGCCGGCATAGTCCTGAGGAATGTTCTTGACCGATACGTTCGACAAATTGATGTGGTCGCCCGACGGCTGCAAATCGCCATCCAACTGATACACGATTCCGACCGGTTCAAACAAGAATTTCGCCCCACGAATACTCAAGGCGCCATCGTACGCCGGCGCATTCACTGGCCCGCGCAGCCGCATCGTGCCGTCCAGCCGACCCGATAGGTTAGCCACTTCAGGGATAAACGGATCAAGAAAAGCGAGGTCGAGTGCGCGCGCCCGCACCGTGATATCCATATCCCCGGTCAACTCGTGCAGGGGTTCGGAGGCAAGCGTGAGTTCAACCGGCACCGACCCCGTCAGCATCAAATCTGGCGCAAGAAGCGAATCCATGCTTCGACTCTTGAACTCCACAAACATCGTAAGCAAATGTTCAAAGTACGACAATCGTCCATCGAGCCGGCCAAAGACTCGATCGCGCAGTCGAACACCTTCTGCTGAGAAGTCCAGTGCCACGTTTGGATGATCCAAGCTGCCTCGGAATTTTCCCGTCGCCGATACGAAACCGCCGAGGTCGCGCACTTCTTTTGCAATCGAGCTGCGGCGAAGCACCGACTGGAGATCAGTCAAAAGAAATCCGCTGACTTCCAATTCACAATCTGAAATTACTTTGGGACTGAGAAATCCGTGCGCTTTGATGGCTTCTGCTTCGTGCTCGAGCAAGAGTGTGTCGATCATGATTCCATCCCGACCAATAGTCGCTAACACACTGCCCGAATTTTCAAATTCATAAGGATCGAGGCCTACTTTGAACGTCGGCAAGGTGAGTGCGAGCTTCCGTCCCACCAACGACGCAGTTCCCCCCGCTTCTAACTGAACCGTGGAATCAATGTCAGACGAAACGTCAAACGAGGCGGAGTCTCCAACCCAAATCGCCGACGCCGAAGGTCCGTGCAAGGTGAGACCATTGATTCCCATAGACTCAGCGTGAAATTCAAGAGAGGCGCCGAGAGCTTCGAGCGTATGCGAACGTGAGATACCAGTCAAGTTTAGGTCCAACGCTGAATGGCGAACCAAGATGCTTTCTTGCGGCGTTGTGTAGCCGAACTCCCCAATCGTTGAGGTGGATTGGAACACAAGGTCCTCGAGGTTGCCTGCCATCATGCCTTTCGACTCAAGATTGCCAAAGAGAGGAATGTTGGCGAGAACGCCGACCGGATACAGGTCGCGCGCAAGAATGCTGAACTTGACGTCCGTATGGCCGGAGTCGTTCGGCACGGGCACATCAAATGCCATCGGCTTCATCCGACGGTGCGAGCGGAGCGAATCTAATGTCTGCACACGATATCCGACGTTGCCAGCCACAAGTTCATAGGCATAGCGAAGTGTAGTGCTCATCTTGAATGGATCGAACTTTCCTTCGAGGCGCAGGTCGATAGGATCGCTCCACACCGTCAACGTTCGGTCAAGTTGATCGCCGGCCACGTGGCGAAGAAGGATGTTCCCTTGCGAAAATTTGTCTCGACCAAACGCCGATGGGAAAAATCCCACACGCAACGTATCGATTCTTCCGCTGTTCGACCGCCATTCGCCTCCCGCATCGACAGCAAACGACAAGTCGCTCTCGAAATGCTTGTCGCGAATAATTTGGGCAAGGTCGAGAGAGTTCACGGTGCCGTTCAACGAATACGCGATCGTGTCCGCCCGATGTGCGTCGAATTTACCGGAAAGGTCGTACGTTGTCTGGCCTGAACGAAGAGAAGCGTGCGAGCGAATCACACCCTCGAACGCATCCACGACAATAACGGATCGCCGGATCGGCAGACCGTAGAAATTGGAAGAATCAATTTCTGCTTTGATGGTTGCAGCCATCGTGCGCAGCGAGGTCCCCGACCCGTGCAATGTTATCCTTGACGACAGCGAACTTCGCAAGGCCGGATCTCCGACGAGACGGGCAAGGTCGATGCCCGTTGTGCGAAGTGTCGCGTCATAGTTGAGCGCCGCACCGCGAATGCGGAGTCTGGACTCGCCGGCGATCGATCCGACATTTGTATGAAGATTCAGATGCGACTTAAATTCTCTGGGTGTTCCGGCAAACGTGAGCGAGAGATTGGCTTCGCCAAGAAAATTCAAATCCGGCAGATGCAATCCCGGCAGATACTCGAGCAAGTCGTGCGGGTTCACCTTACTCTCGTTGCTATAGATGTCGAGCCACAAATCGTTAGGCTGATGGAGATTGGAAAGCGCACCTCCAAGGCGAACGTAGGAGCGGGGCGTTTGCACCGTAAGCTGTTCCACCGTCAACAATCCAAGCGAGCCGTTGGCTGAAAGAGACACTGCCAGATTTCGGTCGAGAAAATCGACATGCGGAAAGAAAAATTGACGGAGTTCGCGAGCATCCAACTTGTCGGCAACAAGTTTGAGTTCCAGAGGAATGGATTCGAGCTGACGAAGCGACTGAATTTTTGTGACGTCAATGTTCTTGATGTGTGCATCCAGTCGCAAGCGCGACTGTGCTGTGGCAATCTTTGCATTGCTGATGCGGGCTTCTTGTTTCGACAGCAGGAATTCCCCTGCAAAGTCCTGGAGACTGAATTCCCGATCCTGCGCTGTCGCATTCATTTTGTGAATACGAAGGATATTTCGTCCGAGGGCGGCAGAAAAACTGCCCGCGATTTCGACATCCTTTAAACGCACAAGGGAATAGTCAAACCGCTTGACTTGCGACGCCGAGTCAATACTCAACGGACGATGCCGCAAGGCCACTGAATCGATAATCGCGACATTCGCCTGCACAATCTCAAATCCCTTTATCTCCACAAGCCATGCGGAAGGTGTCGTATCTGTCGGCAAAGGTTTCACGAGGTTGGACACGTTCC
>JACRFF010000278.1 GCA_016218005.1 Ignavibacteriales bacterium | reverse complement strand
CGTCAGCATCGACCAGATGGCAAGAATATATGCCGCAATGAAACGCCACGCAACGTCGGCTTCCGGCAACACAAGAATACCCCGCGAGACGATGACGAGATCGCCGCTTCCCAACAGCAACATTGCCAACCCGATGCTGAGCGCCGCGAGAAACACGACGAACAAGATCGTATAAAGAACCGTTACGATGAATTTGGCAAAAAAGATACTCGTGCGTGAAGTGGGGCGCGTGAGAATGAGCCGATAGGTGCCGCCCGTGGCCTCTCCCGCCAATTGATCTCCCGCAACAAACGAGATCAGCAATGGAATGTGAATCCACATGGAATTCATGATCGAGTAGCTGACGATCCATCCGTTGAACATGTTGCCGAGAAAGAAAAAGTCGCGGGCAAGGTTCCGCGTTGCCATGCGCATGAACCGACCCCCTTCCAACTTGAACGCTACTTCCACCAACGGAATCACGATCAGCAGTATGAGAAAACCGAGATAGGTCCGCTTCTTGAGGAACGTTTTGATGGCTTCATAATATGTGAGCCGCAAAAATCTCATCGTCGCGAATCTTCGCTTTCCGTAATGGAAAGGAAGTAGTCCTCAAGCGACCGGCGCGGCACAATGGCCTGCACCCGTACGCCGTTGCGCACTAACGATTGATTGAGCGCAGGAACGTCTGCAAAGTCCATGAAAATCTTGATGCAGTCTGGTTCATCGACAAATTTTGAAACGATCTTTGTGCTCGCTTTCAACACTCGCTTCACCGCCCGCTTGGGTTCCGCTTGAAGCAATACGAATCCCTCCCCTTGGTTCAGAAGTTCATGGACGCCGCCTTGGACTACTAATTCTCCCTTGTTGATAATTGCCATGCGCGTCGCCACATGTTCCACTTCGTTGAGCAAGTGTGAAGAAAGAACGACGGTCTTTTGTTGGTCGCGGGAGAGATGCGTAATGAGACCGCGAACTTCCTTCATTCCCTGCGGGTCGAGTCCGCTTGTCGGTTCATCGAGAATGACCATGTCGGGATTGGAAAGCAATGCTTGGGCAATTCCCAAGCGCTGCTTCATGCCGTGCGAGTAGGTTTTCACTTTGTCGCGTTCGCGGCCGCGAAGTCCCACCAGATCGAGTACCTCAAAAATTCTCGCACGATGAATGCCGCCGTTCAGCGCGCCAACGATTTCAAGATTGCGTACGGCAGAAAGATACAAGTAAAAATCTGGCTTCTCGACGATTCCGCCAACCGATTTGAGCGCCTGAGCACGATGGCGATGCAGTTCGTGCCCGAACAACGAGACCGATCCCTCGGTGGGCTTGATGAGCGAGAGCAACATGCGAATGGTGGTGCTCTTGCCCGCTCCGTTTGGGCCAAGGAAGCCAAACACATCGGCACGTTTGATATCGAGGTTTAACTGTTTGACCGCCCAACGCTGGCCGTACCGTTTGCCAAGGTTGAAAGTCTGAAGGATGGATTCAGCGCTCATAGTACGCGTCACGGTCGAATCGACCACGTCACGGTCAATTGTGCATCAACGTAGGGCGTGGGAGTGCTGACATCAATAACGTTCACCGGCACAATATAGTTGAGCGTCGGAATGACTGTGAGATGATTCCATTGAATCATCACTGGGAACGCAAACTCGTAATCCATGATCCCAAACGTTTGATAGGTGGAAGAGGTTGTTTGCGTTGTTATTTTCCGCCTAACGATGGTCATCTTCTGTTGAATGAGTTCGGTTTTCTGCTGGCCGTAGATCAGCGTCAGCGTGGGCTCGAGGGTCGCTTGGACGGTGCGCGAGTTCGGCAACAGGTCGATATCGCGATAGAGACTCAACAGAAGAGTGTACTCGATCTGATCACCAACATCCATTACAACGGTTGGAACAACAGAAACCACGCGTGCCGGTATCGTCGTGCTGAGACCGAAGGAATTGTTGAACACGGATTGCTGACTCACGCTGCTGTCGTTAAACCAATAGTGGCTGTACTGCATCGCCACGCCAAATCCTGATGCAAAGTTGTGTTGATAGCCAAGACCGAGGCTCACGTTATCCCACTGGTTTGCCGAACGATTGACGTAGGAGGTTGCGAGCGAACCCGAAAATCCCGACCGATGACGATACGCAACAGCGCCAATCGCTCCGGCGTTCTGCACGCCGTTGTCTCTTCCCCGATAAACAACCCGTGAATGGCCGTCGCTTATGACCTCGAACCTCGACGCCCGCAGTTGCTCCAGTTCACGCTCGTCCAACTGTTGTTCCACCAATGTGCGAACGCCGTCGTCCAGCGTTTCCAGAAGAACCGCAGCGGTGTCGGATACGAGGTCTTTCCCGGAATCCAGAATAGCAGCCAGTCTCTCATCCGAAAGTTCGCGGAGACTGTCGGCGCTCTGGCGAAAATCTTCTATCGCCTCGTCGAAATCTTCGGCTGTGGCGCAGTAATCGCACGGCCGGAATTTTTGCGCCAGTAGATCAATTTCGCCGCGGAATTGGTCAAGCTCACGATTGAATGTAAGCGCGTGTTCCTCTGCCGCATTCTGTGCTGCAGTGGCTAATTGGACACGAAGGATTTTCGCTGAATCCATCCGCGCAACAGAAAGAGAATCCTTCGCACGCGTAAGTATCCCCTCGCCGACGGATGCGATGTTTTCTGCAAACTTCTTTCCTTCGCCCAAAAAATTCTTCGCTGCGATTGCGGCGGCATGTTGTTGGCGGTTCAGCAGTGAGTCGATAGCGACCTGTAGTTGACTCAGGAAGATGGTTCGCTCCAGCCCGATTGCCGAGGCCCGATCCTGAGCAACGGCATTTGAACCAAGCATCAATACAGATAATGTGGAGACAAGGAAAGTTCGACAGGTGTGAAACTTCATCTATATTCGTACACCATGAACATGCAAGTGATTGTGATTTTGTGACCCCGGCGCGACTCGAACGCGCGACCCACAGCTTAGAAGGCTGTTGCTCTATCCACCTGAGATTCGGGGCCAGTTTCTTCAGAAATCTTCTGCCTGCTGCCGTCTTCAAAT
>JACRFF010000276.1 GCA_016218005.1 Ignavibacteriales bacterium | reverse complement strand
GGCCTTCCAAATCCTCGGCCAATACAATGACGGCCAGACGCCGTTCTATGCGCTGGCAAAACTCGGCGGACAAACGATGATGAGGGGATATTTTGAGGGGCGCTTCCGCGACTATCACTACACGGCTGCGCAAGTTGAAGTGCGGACGCCGTTGTGGTGGAGGTTTGACGCCGCCGCATTCGTGGGAACAGGAGAAGTCGCACATCGTCTCGGCGAGTTCTCTCTTCGTGAATTGAAGCCTTCGTTGGGATTCGGCATTCGATTTACCGTGATACCGGAGGAGCGGCTCCGGCTGCGATTGGATTGGGGGTTTGGTGCACACGATAGCGGCTTCTACATTGCCGCCGATGAAGCATTCTGAATCGCTGTTCCGCCTATGCCGATGCTTCAGGAAAGATACTGCGGCTGTTTTAATTTCCCTTCGATCACCGCAATCAACATTTCCGGGGCAACGGGCTTTGGGAGAAAGTAATCCGCTCCCACCCGTAATGCCGCCCGGACGATGCTTGCATCGCGCGAAAATCAATTCACACTATTCTTTGGGCGAAGGATGCTGGAGGTGATAGTCCGTCGCCTCCTGATATTTTCTCGCTACCGACAGCAGCGTCGCCTCGTCGAACAATTTGCCGATGATGCAAATGCTCACGAGCGATCCTTCCTTATTGAATCCGTTCGGCAGCACCACCTCGGGATGTCCCGTGAGATTGGTCAGCAAAAGGCTGTTTCCTCCGTACGGCGGCGTGATGATGACATCAACCGTTTGCATGAGTTTGTCCATATCCTGAATCAGCAATGTGCGCACGCGGTTGGCGTTGATGTATTCCACGGCAGGAATAAATCTTGATGCCCGGAATGAATTCGGCCAAGCATTTTTGATCTGCCGAACCAAAAGGTCATCCTTACCCGACCGCGTCAATTCATCGAACGCGGCTCCGGCTTCCGCAGAAAGAATGATGTGCAGGTCGTCCACCGGCAGCGAGGCTGGCAGTTCGACGGGAATCAAGGTTGCGCCAAGTTGCTCGAACTTTTTCAGCGCCGCGGCAAACAATTCGCGGTTCGATTTCTTCACGCTATCAAATGCACTTTTGTAGAAACCGACTCGAACTTTGCTCAGGTCGATGGCAGGGTCATAGTTGAACGGCGCATCATAGACCGTCGGATCAATTCCATCGGGGCCGTAGATGGCATTAAACACGATGGCGCAATCTTCCGCCGAGCGGCAGAGAGGACCAATTTTGTCCATCGACCAGCTGAGCGCCATTGCACCCGTTCGGCTCACACGCCCGTACGTCGGGCGAAGTCCCGTGGTGCCGCAGCGTTGCGATGGAGAAACGATCGACCCCCACGTTTCCGTTCCGATGGCAAACGGCACAAGACCCGCCGCCGTTGCCGAGGCCGGGCCAGCGGAAGAACCGGACGAACCTTGCTCATAGTTCCACGGATTGCGCGTCATACCGCCAAACCAGACATCGCCCCACGCCAACTCGCCCATCGTCAACTTTGCCACGAGCACTGCGCCAGCCGCTTCAAGTTTGCGCACAACGGTTGCATCCTCGCGGATCATCTGTTCCTTGAACGGCACTGAACCCCACGTGGTGCGGTAGTCCTTCGTCGCAAGCAAATCTTTCACGCCATAGGGAATGCCGTGCAGCAATCCGCGGTACTTTCCGCCTGTGATCTCTTGATCTGCGCGGCGAGCTTGGGCAATGGCCAGTGATTCGGTAAGAGTAACAACGCATTCCAATTTCGGTCCGTATTTTTTCAAACGACTGAGATACATGCGTGTGAGCGTTTCTGAGGTGACCGCTCTTGTGCGAATCAATTCCGCAAGTTCGCCCACGGATGCAAACGCAAGGTCGTCATCTCCCAAAGGGACAACTTGTCCCTTTGGGAGTTGTCCCTTCGAGAGATGTGCCGACACTTTGCTCTTGGCAGATGGACCGGCTTTGAACGATGTGCGTTTTGTCTCGAACTTGAATCCTGCCGGCAGCGGATTGAACAATACCGCAGGAAGAACGCTGTTCGGCAATGTGGCCTTCCGAATGTTTTCGTAGCTCGCACGTTGTCCGCTCAGCGATTCCAGCATTGAATCCCGCTTGACATCGGTGAACCGCAAACCGATCAAATGTTCCGCAGCCGCCACGGAGTCGCGGCCTATGTTCTGTCCATACAGAAATCCAACACTTGCAACAAGAACGAAGAGAGTGCGAATTGGTAAACTCATACACGTACCCTTCAATATGAATTCATTTTGACGTCTGTCGGAAAAGCCCGAACTGAAAAACTGCCATCGGCCCCAAATCCGTTTCCACCGTACGGGTGGAGAGAACGCTCAGGCTTCCGTTATTCGAATACCACGTGCGCGCCGCGCCGGACTTTGCCGTTGGAATCTTGAACTCTGCAAACGACGGATTGGAATCTGCTGAAGGCAGGTTGCCGAAAAGGATCGTCGGCATCGAATGCTCGCCGCCAATATGCTCTTGAACTTTGCTCAGGCAAGCATCAAGGTCGCGCGCCGATGCTTTTTCTGGCAACTGGAGCGAAACAACGGCGATATCCCGCACGCCACCGTCGATCACCGTGGCAAGCGCCGCCTCGAATCCCGCAGACTTGACGCCATCGTACATAACGTTGGTGTTGGAATGCAACGGATACGTGCTGAACACTGCGTTGCCCGTTTGCTTGCCGCCGCTGTTCACCATCTCGCCAAACGCCTGCCGCAGGTCGGTCTGAGCTGCAAGTTCCTTAACGAGGTCGATTCGATTTTCGAGTCCCGGATAGCGCGTGACCGATTGCAGCGCCAGCACATCAACCTGTTCCCGCTTCAGCGTGCGCGCCATGGAAACGACGTCTCGCTTCTCAATTCGCTTCGTGTGCGATGCAAGATTGATTGAGCCAAGCGTGATCGTAAGCTCGGGTTTCAACGCGCCGACTTTTGTCGTTTCTTTGGGAGCTGAGCATCCGGCCATTAACACTAATGCAACAATGGAACTACGCCACGGGCAACGTTTCATGAAATCTCCTTCTGAATTTGTTCGGCGGGAGGTAAGATAATCTTTGAGCAGCTCGAATACAAATTCGTGCCAACCGGATTTACGACTTGAAGCGAATGGGAAGCAACCCGTCCGACTCAAAGATATTCCGCAGATGTTTCGTTCCTGCAAGCCGCCTGTTTTTCAATCGAGACCACACGATGACCTCTGCCTCCGGCATCGAGTGCCGCAACTGCCTTCGTCTTCCTTTTTCGCTCGTGCGATTAAACACTTTTGCCATTGCTTTCCGACCCTATCGTCACGACCGACACAGTGTGTCGTTCGCGACACTTCCCCTCGGTGAGAGGAAGAAAAATGCGCCTCCTCTACTTCTCCGCAACTTCACCCCCGCATCCCCGCCTATGGCTGAACAGCACCTCCGGCGAGCGGGTTTCATCTGCAATGCGAGCCATAGTTTGCTTTCGTTTGCCGACTTCACGGCGATGGTCTGGAAGTTGATGAAGTCGCGCTTGTTGGGATTGTGAAGAAAGCAAATCGCGGAGGCGCGGAGAACGCAAAGGGCACGCAGAGAATAAAAACCAAATCATTCTGGTTTCTCTGCGAATCTCTGCAACTCTGCGTTGTAGCTTTTTTCACGTTATTTCTGGGACGCAACATTAGTCTCCGAACGAAATTCCTAAGTCTCTTGCGGTTAGCATAATATCGGAGGTTAACGGCACAACTTTCATCCTGTTGGTTGCTTCTTCAAGGGGAACGTAGCGCACGGTGGGTGGATCGAGGGCGACCATAATGCCGGACTTTCCTTCGTCGAGTGCGCGCACTGCTGCCGCGCCGAAGCGCAGTGAGATCAGCCGGTCGAACGTCGTCGGTGAACCGCCGCGCAGCAAATGTCCGAGCACCACGCACCGTGTCTCCTTACCGGTGAGGTCTTGGATGTCTTTTGCGACGCGTTCGCCCGCTCCGCCTAAACGTTCCGCACGTCCGAGTTCTTTGGAGAGGACGGAATAAGTTCCACCTTTCGGCTTGGCTCCCTCGGCAACAACAACGATAGAAAATTTTGCGCCGCTCGTGATGCGCTGTTCCAGCTTTTCCGCCACCTTGGCAAGGTCGTACGGAATTTCCGGGATTAAGATAACGTCGGCGGTACCGGAGACGCCGGATTCAAGAGCAATCCAGCCGGCGTACCGTCCCATGACCTCGACCACCATCACTCGTTGATGCGCCTCGGCGGTCGAATGCAATCGGTCGATGCACGACGTTGCGAACGACACCGCTGTATCGAATCCAAACGTAATGACTGTCTTGTCGAGGTCATTGTCGATCGTCTTCGGCACGCCCACCACGCGCAGACCCTTATCCCCAAACACTTTTGCAATCGAAAGCGAGCCGTCGCCGCCCACGGCGATCAACGCATCGATCTCGTTCTTCCTAAAGGCGGTCATGATTTCATCTGAGCGGTCTTTCTCGAACATCTTGCCATCGGGGCCCTTCGTCGGATATTTGAGCGGATTTCCTTTGTTGGTTGTGCCGAGGATGGTGCCGCCAAGATGCGTGATGCCTCGGACAGATTTTCGCGTCAGCGGAACCAAGCCACCGTCAGGATATTGCTCCGGCAAGAACAAGCCATTGTAGCCGTCGCGAATGCCGAACACTTCCCAGCCGCGATTGATGGCGGCTATCGTTGCCGCGCGAATGACGGCGTTCAGCCCCGGGGCATCTCCGCCGCCGGTGTTGATTGCGATGCGTTTGACCGTTCCATTCGCCATAGCTTCCTCCTTACGAGTATTCGATTTCTTTTCCGGCCACGTTGAATTGAATCCACGTTGCAATAACAATCAATTTGTTCGTCAGTATCCCGCCGCTCCACCATCTGCCGCCCGCGGGTCAGCCGCACCGTAGCGCATTCCCGTTTGTGCATCAATGATAATTCCCATTACGCTGCCCTGACTTGAGTACATCCAGAACGTATGTCCCATCGCTTCAAGCGTCTTCTTCGTTCCGTCGGTAAGACCGTTTCTCTCGTACCGCACTTGATCGGGCAGCCACTGATGATGAATGCGCTTTGCGGCAATCGCGTCTGCAATGTTCATCTCGAAATCGACGACATTGAGCACGACTTGGAGAACGGTGTTGATGATCGTGCGTCCGCCCGGCGACCCGATGAGCAGATAGGGCTTTCCATTTTTGGCGAGAATGGTTGGCGTCATACTGGAAAGCATGCGCTTGCCGGACTGAACGAGATTCGGTTTCGTGCCGATGGTGCCGCGTGTGTCGGTAGTGCCGGGTATCGGATTAAAGTCGCCCATTTCGTTGTTGTAGAGGAAACCGAGTCCATCGGCTACGATCCGAGAGCCATAGCCGTACTCGAGCGTATATGTCACGACGACGGCGTTCCCTTCCGCATCGACCACGGAGTAGTGAGTCGTCTGCTCGCTTTCGTAGGCGTCGTTGAATTGTATCGAATCGCTCTTCGAGGCCTTGGCGGGGTTGATGGACGCGCGAAGATGTTCTGCATACTGTTTTGAGGTAAGCTTCGCAATCGGCATGTCGGGATTGAAATCTGGATCTCCGAG
Organism: Ignavibacteriales bacterium; assembly: GCA_016218005.1. Taxonomy (GTDB): domain Bacteria; phylum Bacteroidota; class Ignavibacteria; order UBA10030; family UBA10030; genus JACRFF01. The sequence continues at coordinate 3,217 of JACRFF010000276.1, read as the reverse complement.
ATAACGTGCGCGGTCGGCGAACCCGCGGCGCATCGTTTCGATCAGCCGGTGCAAATAGGCGGCGGTGTTGTGGCCGAGCGGCTTCAGGTTGAATCCTTCAAGGATGTTCAACATCTCCACCAATGCCGTGCCGCCGGAGCTGGGGGGCGACATCGATACGACGTCGCAGCCTCGGTAGGTTCCGCGAACGGGTTTCCGCTCTTTGGCTTCGTACTTTGCCAAATCCTCTTCCGTGATTAGACCGCCGTGATTCTTCATATCCTTCGCGATCGCCCGCGCCACATCACCTTGGTAGAATCCATCGCGCCCGTTTGCCGCAATGGTCTTGAGCGTCGCGGCAAGGTCGGGCTGTTTCCAGATTTCGTTCGCGGCGTAGAACGAGCCGTCGCCTTTCAAAAACGATTTTGCGGACGAAGGATATTTTTTCCAATCTTTTTCGTACGACGTGAATTCGTTTGCCATCGATGCGCTGAGCAAGAAACCCTCCTCGGCGAGAGCGACGGCCGGGGCGGCGAGTTCTTTCCACGATTTTGTGCCGAAGCGTTTCAGCGCCAAATCAAATCCGGCAACCGTTCCCGGCACGCCGACGGAAAGATACCCTTCGTGATTGAGGTCGTTGATGTACTTTTCGTTGTTGTCGAGATACATCTTGCCGTGGGCGGCGAGCGGGGCTTTCTCGCGGAAGTCGAAAGCAGTTACTTCGCCCGTCGTTGTGTACACAATCATAAAACCGCCGCCGCCAATGTTACCTGCGCTTGGATGCACGACTGCCAGCGCCAGTCCCGTTGCCACCGCCGCATCGACCGCGTTGCCGCCGTTCTTCAATACCTGCACGCCAAGCTCCGACGCAAGATAATGCGACGAGACGACGACACCGTGCTTGGCGGCGAGAGGCCTGCCTGGCTCGCCTCGCTTCGCGGGCGAAGCGGGCCGGTAGGCAGGCTCCTTTGCGTTGAGGTCAAGATGCGCCAGAATGAGAAGAATCAGACATCCAATGCTGCGCTGCGTGGAATTCATACGTTCACTTTCTTTTATGACACGAGAAGGTTATCAAAAAAGAAATCGGATGCAATGTTGCCATCTTGCATCCGTAAGCGGAGAGACGTACTTTCATAGAGGAGATTGTCGTGAACGCACAAACCTTGAAACAACTTCTCACCGAATCAACCCGTCAAGGAGAATTATACAAGCACCTTGAGAAGCAATGGGTGCGATGCTTTGCGTGCGGCCATCGGTGCAAGATTGCCCCCGGCAAAGAGGGCATCTGCAAGGTGCGATTCAATCGTGATGGCGTGCTCTATGTTCCGTACGGCTACGCGGCGGGAATTCAAGTCGACCCAATCGAAAAGAAGCCCTTCTATCATGCTTATCCCGGGGCGAAAGCATTAAGTTTTGGCATGCTTGGATGCGACTACCATTGCGGCTATTGCCAGAATTGGATCACGTCGCAAACACTGCGCGACCCTCAAGCCTTAGCCACCCCCGACACTGTTACCGCGGCGCAGATGGTCGGCCTTGCACTTCGGCACGGTGCAAAGGTCGTCGCGAGCACATACAATGAACCGCTCATCACCAGCGAATGGGCGGTGGAAGTTTTTAAGATGGCCAAACAAGCGGGGCTTGTTACTTCGTACGTTTCTAACGGCAACGCAACGCCGGAAGTTTTAGATTATCTACAGCCGTGGCTCGATTTGTACAAAGTAGACCTGAAAGGATTCTCGCAGAAAGAATACTCCAAGTTGGGCGGAACGCTCAAGACCGTGCTCGAGACGATTGCGAGCGTGCACAAGCGCGGCGTGTGGATGGAAGTGGTAACGCTGGTTGTGCCGGGATTCAACGACAGCGACGGCGAGTTGCGAGACATTGCGAATTTTCTTGTCTCCGTCTCGCCTGAAATTCCATGGCACGTAACGGCGTTTCATCAGGATTACAAGATGACTGAGTACGACAGCACGCCGAACGAAGCGCTCGTTCGCGCGGCAGAGATCGGATACGACGCAGGCTTGAAATTTGTCTATGCCGGAAACCGGCCGGGAGAAACAGGCGGATACGAGCACACCTATTGTCCGAAGTGCGACGGCACATTGATTGAACGTTTTGGCTTTCGCGTTATTAGTTTGAAGATTGTCCACGGCGCGTGCCCCGCGTGCGGTGAAAAAATTCCAGGAAGATGGTGAGAAGGGAGGATGGGAGGCGGGAAGAGAAAAACCATGCAAGCAGAAAAGGAGATGAACAATGGGAAATGAAGCCGAAGCAACAGGCGGGCGATACATTCCACGTTGTGTTGCAAGGACGGTATCGCATAAAATGCTGATTCGGGTGGAAGTCCGACGCTACAACCACAGATTCGACGTTTTCAAACGAGTTCACCATTCAGTAAGGAGAGTAACGCATGTTCATCGGCCACATGGCGGTAGCGTTTGCGGCGAAAAAAGTTGCGCCTAAAACTTCGCTGGGAACGCTCTTTGTCTCAGCACAATTCATTGATATGCTCTGGCCGCTGTTTGTGTTGCTTGGGCTTGAGCACGTTCGCATCGACCCCGGCAATACTGTCGTAACGCCGCTGGATTTCTACGACTATCCACTCTCGCACAGTCTCTTAGCCACGATTGGCTGGGGGGCATTAGTCGGCAGCATCTACTATCTGAAAATGAAAGAGCAAAAGGGCGCTCTCGTTGTGGCGGCGCTGGTGGTCAGCCACTGGGTACTGGATTTTATTTCGCATCGACCCGACATGCCGTTGGCGCCGGGACTTTCGATCTACGTTGGATTAGGATTATGGAATTCTCGAATTGCAACCGTTGTCGTCGAGATGGCGCTCTTCGTTCTTGGTGTCGGCATCTATCGATCCATCACCACTCCGCGAAACAAGAAGGGCACCGTTGCACTCTGGTCGCTTGTATTTTTTTTTGGTGCTCGTGTATGCCCTCAATCTATTTGGTCCACCACCGCCCACTGTTGATGCGATAGCGTACGCAGGTTTCGCCTCGTGGTTACTGGTGCTCTGGCCTTGGTGGGCCGATAGAAATCGGATGACAACGAGCGGAACGGCAGCAAGCGCATAGTTGCTTGTTCAGCCGGAAGCAACGACCATGCCAACCAATCGCGTTCCCGATGCATCACAACGGATTGACGAGTACATCAGGCAATCGCCTGCGTTTGCCCGGCTCATTCTTGATGCTCTCCGCAAATTGATCCACACTGCCGAGCCGCGCAT
>JACRFF010000034.1 GCA_016218005.1 Ignavibacteriales bacterium | reverse complement strand
GAAGCGGCGGGCAAGCTGTCCCGACGGACATCGTCGGAACATCTCCCCTTAGGAAGGGGAGAAAATTTCTCCCCCTTGCTTATGCCGAAGGCATCTGGCGAAGCCATGGCTTTGCCACCTTCGGGAGGGGGAGTGGGGTTGTAAAAAGCCATCGCCTCTGGCGATGGTCGTTTACTGCCACCACAAACCACTATTTGATAATGATCGGAATTATTGATTACGGCGCCGGCAATATTCGCTCGGTGCTCAATGCGCTGGAGCGATTAAACGCGCCTTGCTTCGTCTCACGAGTTCCTTCAGAATTGGATCGCGCAGCAAAATTGATCTTTCCCGGCGTGGGCGAGGCGCGGAGCGCCATGCAGTCGCTACACGATGTTGGGTTGATCGAATACTTGCGGCAGACGGAGAAACCATTTCTTGGCATCTGTCTCGGTATGCAGCTCTTGTTCGACCATTCAACCGAGCGAAGCACTGACTGCCTTGCCGTGTTACACGGAACCATCACCCGGTTCAACGATGCGGCAGTCAAGGTTCCTCACGTCGGCTGGAATGCCGTTCAATTGACGCCCGGAATTCCATTGTGCGCCGGACTTCGACCGCAGGAATATTTTTATTTTGTGCATTCGTATTTTGCGCCGCTTTCCCAAGCAACCGTCGGCACGTGTCAGCACGGCGTTGCTTTTGCCGCCGTGGTGCAATCGAAAAATTTCTACGGCGTTCAATTTCATCCCGAAAAATCCGGCAGCGCGGGGCAAACGTTGTTGAAAAATTTTATCGAACGATGCTGATACTACCGGCCATCGACCTGATGCAAGGAAAATGCGTACGTCTGCGACAAGGAGATTTCTCCCAGCAGACGACCTACACAGAGCCGCCCGCCGACGTCGCCAAACGATTTTGCGACGCGGGCCTGACGCAAATTCACGTTGTCGATCTTGAGGGCGCAAAGTCGGGCGCCATTCGCAACTGGGAAGCGATTGAAGCAATTCTTGCAACCGGAGCTTCCGTTGAGGTGGGCGGTGGTATTCGCACCTCGGACGACATACGAAAGCTGGTTGGCCTCGGCGCCTGCCGCGTGATTCTTGGAAGCGTTGCGGCAAAATCTCCGGAACTGCTCGGCTACTGGGTCAAACAATTCGGCGCGGAGAAGATCGTTGTCGGCATCGACGTTCGGAACAACCGTGTTGCGGTCGGCGGGTGGATGGAAAACAGCCTCCTGACGCCGGCATCCTTGATGCCGCAACTCATTCAGCAGGGAGCTGCGACATTTATTTGCACCGATATCTCGCACGATGGATTGCTGCACGGACCGAACGTTGAATTCTTTCGTTCGCTTCGCATGATGTTCCCGGATATTTCACTTATTGCCTCGGGCGGCGTCGCGACGATTGCCGACGTTCATGCGCTTCGCGCACTGCGGCTTCAGGGAGTGGTTATCGGCAGGGCAATCTACGAAGGCACGCTCTCGCTTGAAGAATTGAAACCTCTGGCTGACTGAATGCTGACGAAGCGCATCATACCATGCCTTGACGTCAACAACGGACGCACCGTGAAGGGCACTAATTTCGTCAACCTTCGCGATGCAGGAGACCCTGTCGAACTTGCCGCGCGGTATTCTGACGAAGGAGCCGATGAGTTGGTGTTTCTTGACATCAGCGCAACGCTCGAGGAGCGAGGCACGTTTCTGAAATTGGTGGAGCGCATTGCGCGTGCGATCGATATTCCGTTTGCCGTCGGCGGCGGCATTCGTACTACCGACGACATTGCGCGCGTGCTCGACGCCGGCGCAGACAAGGTGGCGCTGAATTCCGCCATCGTGCGGCGTCCTGAACTGTTGGAAGAAGCCGCCGCTTGCGTCGGTGCGCAGTCGATCGTTGCCGCAATTGACGCGAAGCGCGTCGGTGCGATGTGGTTGGTGTTCACCAAGAGCGGAACGGAGCGCACGAGCCGCAACGCTGTTGATTGGGCTGAGGAGGCCGTGCGTCGCGGAGCGGGAGAATTACTTGTAACATCGATGGATCGTGATGGAACGCTTACAGGGTACGACGTCGAGCTTTTGGGATCCATTGCAACTCGTGTCCGCGTGCCGCTGATTGCCTCCGGCGGAGCCGGCACGAAAGAGCACATGCTCGAAGCTTTCCTTCGCGGCAACGCCGATGCTGTGCTTGCAGCAAGCATATTTCACTTTGGCACGTATTCCATTCGAGAGGTAAAAGAATTCTTGAGTTTCAACAACGTTCCGGTGCGATGATGAAAAAAGAATTTACGAGCGAACACATCGATTTTGCGAAGCTGAACGGTCTTGTCCCCGCGGTGGTTCAGCACGCAGAAAACGGCGTAGTGCTTATGGTGGGCTTCATGAATCGCGATGCTCTTGCGCAAACGCTGCGCGACTGCCGTCTGACGTTTTGGAGCCGCTCCAAGCAACGCCTCTGGCAGAAGGGCGAAACGTCCGGTCATGTTCTATCGCTCGTTTCCATCACAGCGGATTGCGATAACGATTCTCTTCTCATTCAAGCGCTTCCTTCCGGGCCGGTCTGCCACACGGGCGCGGATTCATGTTTCGAGGTTGACGAGCCGCGCGTTGGAATAATCTTGGCGCGCCTTGAATCAATTATCGCATCGCGTAAGAAGCAAATGCCTGAGGGTTCTTACACCGCAGATTTGTTCCGCAAAGGACCAGCACGAGTTGCGCAAAAGGTGGGCGAAGAAGGTTTGGAGGTGGCGCTGGCGGCGGTTCAAAACAACAACGCACACATTATTGAAGAATCAGCCGATCTGTTGTTTCATTTGTTCGTGCTTCTGCAACAACACGAGATTCGAGTAGCTGACGTTGAAGAGGCGTTGAAACGAAGAATGAAGTAACTCCCTCACTCTTTGTGCACAAACTGATGGCCTGCTTGCTGAAGGGCTTTCACGGCATTGACCATCTGATCTTCAGGAAAAAAGACGTAGTCCGTGTTGAAGGTGGAGGCTGCAAAGATCGGGATATCGGCATCGGCAAGCGGACGCAGCATCGATTCAAGAACTCCGGAGGCCTGGAACGGAATCCCTCCATCAACGCGGATCGCGCGCCAACCGATTTCTTGCTGTACGTTGTTCGGCGCCATGAATTCCGGCGTTATGACGGTGAATTCCTCATCCGTCCGCATAGTAAAGCACATCTCCCCTTGAGCAATAATGTGCGGCAAGTCGTCAAACACCGGTAATTTGCTAATGGTGAATTTGTCTTCCAGCAATTGCAGCTTCAGTTTTTTCATCGTCATAGAAATTGATGCGTCGACAACTCTCTGCCTCTTGGCTGAATGTAATACTCTTCTCTTCGACCCGCAAGGTAGAAGCTCACACGAAACCGTTCCAAACACAAAAGCCCATCATAGCTGATGGGCTTTTGTTTCGGCTGGAGCGTTTCTAATCCATGATCTTCCGCAGAAATGCCGGTTTGTCCAGGTCACTCCTGTCGATCTTCTCGCGCTCTTTCGCCGGCTCTTGTTGCTGATTGATGCGCAATTCCACGCCGCGACGGATATAGGTCGGCTCATCGTACTTTTGCAGTTCCGTTGGACCGGAAGGAATGCGTTCGATGAGGTTGGCAGTCGGCTTGGGCTTCGGCTGCACCGCGACGGCTTTCTTGCTGAAACCGGTCGCAACCACCGTGACCATTAACGAATCACCGAGCGAATCATCGACGACG
>JACRFF010000274.1 GCA_016218005.1 Ignavibacteriales bacterium | reverse complement strand
GAAATACAATTCACGCCTTCGGGCTTCCGTTGTCGTCTCGAATTCCTCCGAATAGTGCAACACCATTGGTCGACGCGACTTCGTTGACCCCACCCTTCCCGCACTGTGTGCCTTCAGTCGCACCTCCAGATCGTCCGTGCTTCCATAGTAGTACTTGCCATCTTTCAGGCTCTTCAGAATATAAGCGTAACTCATTTCCCATTCACAACGGACGCCGGTTTTTGGCGAAGCCATTCCTGCGGAACAAGACCGGTGTGGCAACGCCATCGAGACTGTGTAAGAACACACTTTTTGTCACACTGAGCCTGCCTGTGCCGAAACGAAGCTTCGGCTTCGTGCCTGCACGCCAAAGTGCATTTATGTTTCGGCACGCAGGCGTGCAGGCAGGCGAAGCGAAGTTTCCCTTTCTAACGTGGATACTTAACTTGCCCCTTTGGTGCTTCGTTCAGAATTACTCGTAAAGAACTTGAGTTTTTACACAAACTCCATCCCTTCGGGACATTAGCCGTTCTGTTCCAAAGGAATCACTTCGTGACCAGCTCTCCATAGTACGTCAGATAATTCCGCGTCCTTTCAACCAACGATATCCTTCGATCGTCTTGAAATACAATTCACGCCTTCGGGCTTCCATTGTCGTTTCGAATTCCTCCACATCAACTCAACGACTGCGGGAAAGGCGTACGTCGCATTTCCACTGGCCTCTACCAAATATGGTAGGAGAATTCCAACCGACAATCAAGAAAGCAGTGGAGAATGCGTTAGCTTATTCTCTTCCGAAATCGCAATACGCTCATCGTCATGATAGCGAGACCAAACACGAGCAGCGCTAGTCCCTGCGGCCAGAGAATGTCGAATCCCACACCGCGGAGGAACAAGCCGCGTACTACAACGAAAAAGTACCGGAGCGGCATCAGATAGGATGCCCACTGTAACGAGAGCGGCATGTTTTCGATGGGAAAGACGAACCCGGAAAAGAAAATCATTGGCATCATAATAAAGAAGATGGCCGTCATCATCGCTTGCTGTTGGGTCTGCGAGATGGTCGAGACGAATAAGCCAAGCCCCAACGTGGTCAACAGGAATGTGAGACAAAACAGAAGCAGCAGCGCAAAACTCCCCTTCAGCGGCAGCGCAAATACCACGGTCGCTACAAGCACGACGAGCAGGACGTCAATAATGCCGATGAGAAAGAAGGGTAAAAGTTTTCCGATCATCAACTGCATCGGGCGAATGGGAGTTACGACGAGTTGCTCGAGCGTTCCCATTTCTTTTTCTTTGACGATGGCCAGCGACGTTAACAGCAACGTCATCACCATGAGCAGCAAGCCGAGTACGCCGGGCACCATGAAATTGCGGCTTTTGAGTTCGGGATTGTACCAGACGCGTATTTCCGCGCTCACTGTGGCCGGCAGGGAATGCATCCCGCGGCGTTCCAGGGATTGCAGCAATATGTTTTGCGAGAAGCGCAACGCAATGAGCGATACGTAGCTCATGCCAATACCGCCCGTCGTCGTTTCTGACCCATCCGCAAGCAACTGCAGCGGGGCCGGTTCTCCCAGACCAAGCTTGCGTGCAAAGTCTCGCGGTATCACGACGGCAACCGATGCGTGCCCATCATCTATCAGGTGGTCAAGTTCATCCGCACGGTCGGCATTTGCGACAAGAGAGAAGTAGCCGGAACTCGTAAACTGATCCACAAGCCGCCGGCTTTCCGATGTGTGGTCAAGATCGCACACAGCCAGCGGCACATTGGCAACATCCAAATTAGCCGCGTATCCAAGCACGAGCAACTGAAAGACCGGCGCAACGAAACTGATGCCGAACATTTTCTTGTCGCCGCGAAATTGAATGAATTCCTTCCGCACCAAATGGAGCAGCGTCTTCATTTCAACATCTTCCTCAGCCGCGCCGTGCTCGCGATTATTATCACCAACGCATAGAGGGAGAGCAAGAGGAACTGATCCCAAAACGCCGAAAGGCCTACTCCTTTCAGCATCACCGCGCGTAACGCCACCAAAAAGTATCTGGCCGGAATGATATACGTTATCGCCTGAATGATGCTCGGCATATTGCGAATCGGGAAAACAAAACCGGAGAGAATGAACGTCGGCAGCATGGATATCATCACGGCAATCGAAAATGCCGTCTGTTGGCTATCGGCTATGGTGGAAACAAGCAAGCCCAAACCGAGGCTTCCAATCAGAAACACTGCACAGACGATCGCCAGCAGCACAACGCTTCCTTTGACTGACACATCAAACAGGAGATACCCCAAGACGATAATCGAAACGGTTGCCGCGATGGAAAGGATCCCGTACGGAATCGTTTTGCCCAAGATCAATTCGATGGGGCGCACGGGCGACACCATCAATTGTTCCATCGTGTTCAATTCTTTTTCGCGGACGATCGAAAGCGATGTGGAAACAACAGCCACGACCATCAAGATGAACGCTACGAGTCCGGGGACGAGAAACTTAGAACTGCGAAGCTCGGGATTATACCACACGCGCGGACGGAAATCGAGCGGCATGGCTACCGTGCGCCTGCTCGTGCGCATCAACGTATTGGTGAGCACTTTTGCCGAGTATTGCTGAACGATGTTGTTGGCGTACCCCACCGATACCGTCGCGGAGTTCGAGTTTGATCCATCCACAATGATTTGCACTTGCGCAGGCACGCCGCGTTCGACATCTCGTCCGAAGTGGCGTGGAATCACCAGCGCCACACGGATTTCCTCTCCATCTACCAAGCGGTCGATGTCTTGCTCGCGCTCTATCGTCACAATGCGGTCGAAGAATTCTGTCGTGAAGAACTGCTGAGCAAATTCTCTGCTTACATTCGTTCTGTCGAGGTCGCACACTCCCATCCGCGTGTGCTTTACGTCGAAGTTCAGCGCATAGCCAAACATCACCAACATCAGCGCCGGTACGAACAGCAGCACGCCGAGAATTCGCTTGTCGCGCCGGATTTGGCGGAATTCTTTTCGGACGACGGGCGCAATGTTCAATCCGCTCATCGCGAGGGTATCCCGTTCTTCTTGCCGTCTTCTTCGGCGATAAGATTGATGAACACATCCTCGAGCGAAGGCAAAATTTTCTCCAGCGAATTGATTGCGATGCGTTGAGCGCGAAGCGCTGCGCGAATCTTTCCGGCGGCATTCCGGATATTAAGCGCTGTAACGTGGAACGCGGAACCAAAAATCGACGTCTCACTTACCCACGGCTGCCGCTGAAGGATTTCCATCGCGTCGACCGGACGGTCGCAAGAAACTTCGTAGATGGCAAACGCATCCAAGCGATGCTTCAATTCGGTCGGCGCTCCCAACGCAATGAGCTTGCCGGCATAAATAAATCCGATGGTGTTGCAGTGCTCGGCTTCGTCCATGTAGTGCGTGGTCACGAACACCGTTGTGCCTTGGCTCGAGAGAAGATAGATGAGATCCCAGAATTTTCTTCGGGAGACCGGGTCGACCCCGCCCGTCGGCTCATCGAGAAAAATGATAGGGGGTTCGTGAAGAACAGCGCAGCCGAGCGCCAGCCGCTGCTTCCATCCGCCGGAAAGTGAGGCGGTCATCAATTGCTCTTTGCCCAGAAGGCCCGCCATCTCCAACGCCCATTGCTTGCGGGTGTCGAACCGCTTTCCTTCCAAGCCGTACACGCCGCCGAAGAATTGGATGTTTTGTTCGACCGTCAGGTCTTCATAGAGTGAAAATTTTTGCGACATATAGCCGATGGAAGTTTTTACGCCGTCGGGGTTGCTGCCGACGTCGAACCCGCCGACGGTGGCAGAGCCTGCCGATGGAGAAAGAAGTCCGCACAGCATCCGGATGGTTGTCGATTTGCCGGCGCCGTTCGGGCCAAGGAATCCGAATACTTCTCCCCGCCGAACTTGAAATCCGACGTCGTCCACCGCAATAAAATTGCCGAAGCGCCTCGTGAGGCGGCGAACGTCGACTGCGACGTCGTTCGTATGGGCTTCAGTCCGGCTCATTCATGTTCTCATACGAGAGACAAAAATATCTTCGAGCGAAGGCGCCGCCCAGCGAATACTTGAGGGACGAATGTGCGCGCGCTTGAGTTGACCGGCCACAGTTTTCTCGCCGCCGGAACGAGAGCTGGCCAACAGGTGCACACGATCACCGAACAATTGCAGCGACGACGGTTCGTATGTTTGTTCCAAAGCGCGGACGGCCTCACGGGGCTGATCGCAAACAATTTCGAGCACGGCAAACGGGAATGCGGCGCGGATGGCTTCCGGCGTATCGCACGTCAGCAAGCGGCCTTCATTGATCATCGCAACACGCGAACTGCGTTCCGCTTCATCCAAGTACGGCGTCGAAACGACAATGGTGATTCCGGACTTCAGCAGACTGGAGAGAATTTTCCAGAAGTCGCGGCGGGAAACGGGATCAACGCCGGTGGTCGGCTCATCGAGAAATATGATGTCGGGAGTGTGAACCAGCGTGCAGGCAAGAGCAAGTTTCTGTTTCATCCCGCCTGAAAGTTGAGCCGCCAGTCTACTGCGGAACGAAGTCAGCCGGGTGAAAGCGAGCAACTCTTCCTTCCTCGCCTTGAATTCTTTGATGCGATGAATCTCCGCGAAGAAGTCGATATTCTCATCAACGGTTAAGTCGCCATACAAGCTGAACCGTTGCGAAAGGTATCCGATGTGCTTCTTGACTTCCGAACGATTCTTGCGCGTATCGAATCCGAGCACCGAAATCGTTCCGTCCGTTGGCGCAAGCACCCCGCACATCATTCGGATCGTTGTCGTTTTGCCAGCCCCATCCGGGCCGACCAAGCAGAAAATCTCTCCACGCCGAATCTTCAGCGACAGCGCGTTGACTGCGGTAATCGGCGTTCCGACCCGAGAAACAAATTGTTTGGAAACAGCACGAAGTTCAATCGCGGTTTGCACGTGCGTCACTTTGCAATTGCAACGTCGGCGGGAAGCCCCGCCTTGAGCGAGCCATCAGGATTCAGCACTTTGACTTTGACTCCAAACACTAACTTCACGCGCTCATCCTTGGTTTGGATATTCTTCGGCGTGAACTCGGCAATAGGAGAAATAAATACCACCTTCCCTTCGAAGGTTCGATCCTTGAATGCATCAACCTGAACTTCCGTCCTGCTGCCAAGCTTGACGAAGGGTAATTCCGCCTCCGGGATGTATATCATCAAGTCCATCTCTTGCAGGTTGGCAATACGGACAATGGACATGCCGGCGCCGACAAACTCGCCTTGTTCAACGTAACGTTTGGTAACCGTCCCTTCAACGGGTGTCGTGATGGAACAATCGTTCAATTTTTTTCTGAGGGAGTTGAGTTGTGCCGCAGCTTGGTCGCGGCGAGCACGCGCCATCTGGATTTCCTCTTCCCGCGATCCACGCTTCAGCTTTTCATACGTCTGCTTGGTAACGGTAGCGCGCGTTTGCGCATCCTCCAACTGCTTTGGGGACACCGTTCCCGAGCGCGATAACTCTTGCATGCGCGTCAGGTCAGCGGCAGCATTCTTGTAGTTTGCTTCGGCTTGCAGAATGTCTTCTTCCCGCGCCCCTCGATTGGTCAAATCAAATTGCGCTTGAGCCGCCGCCAAGTTTGCTTCCGATTGAGCAACCTGCAGCCGCCATTCCTCCTTGTCTATTTCTGCCAACGTATCCCCTGTATGGACAAGCGACCCTTCGTCAACGCGCAGCTGCACAACGATGCCCGGCACTTGGGCGCTCAATGTGGTTTCGGTCGCCTCAATCGTTCCGGTCGCGGTTATGAACTTGCCGTTGTCCGACCCACAGCCACCTGTGGCGCTGCCAACGCATACCGATGCAAGTACGATTGAAAGAATTCTGAGGTTGCTCATAAGAGATCCAAGGGTTGATGGACGGAAATTGCTTTTTCGAGTTTATCGTATCGCGCTTTGGCGTCTTTCGTGAGAACGCCGGAGAAGAGGATGCGAAAGATGCCGCGAAACGCTTCCTCCGCCGAGAATGAGTGCTGAGAAAGCACTTGCGGAGTCATGATTGATTGAACGGTCGTGATAAAAATGAGATAGAACAGATCGCTGTCCACTTCCGGCCTGAAGACTCCTTCTTCCCTTGCTTGCTGAAACATCGCGCGCAGCTTTGGAAGAACGTGGTCTCGGCGAAATGCTTCGACCTCTTTCCACAGATTCGGCGCAAACCGTTGGACATCCAATTGGAATTGGCGGCTGAACCTTCCGAAGAAGCCGACCAGCATGAGAAATAACGACAACAATTTTTCTTCGAATGGTTTTTGTGAGCGGACGATCTCATCGACCCGCCGCTCGATTCCACCCATCATAATCTTCACCACCGACTTCAACAGTTCTTCCTTGCTTGGAAAAAACTTGTAGACGGTCTTCTTGCTCATGCCAAGATCGGTGGCAACCTCATCCAGCGTAACTTTGTAGAGACCTTGGGAAAGAAACCGGTTTGCCGCCGCCAGAAGTATGCGGCGTTCATCCGGCTTGAGCGGCGTCGGTGCTTTGATGGCCGATAACACCGATTTGCGGGATTTCGTCATTGGAAACTTTTATCGTCTTTTGCGTTTCCAACGTACAAAATGATTTCTTCGATGTCAAGTGGATGTTAGTAAGTGATGTTACGCAGGATGTATTATTCGATACGAAAGCTCGTGCCGTAGGCAGGGATTTCGGATTTCTAAGCTTGAATCTACACACTTGCGTAACATGAGTTAGTAACAATCTCTAAAGAACTGCAACTTCCGGCAGTGGTAATTCTTCTACACACTGACGAACTTTAGGCAAAGGCATCTCATCATAGGTGCGACCATTGAGAAGTCTTCCAGCGGCTTTCTTGTTCACACCCCCCCACTGCTTGAAGAAGAACCTGACATTCATTTCACGACAACGGCGGCGAATGTGTCTCACCCACTCCGGTTTCATTTCTCTCGCACCCGGTCCCGACTCGCCTCCAACAATGACCCAATCAATGCCGCGCAACGGAAGACGAGTGATGGGAGCAATGAGAGGTTCAATCGAAAGAAATCTCACTGCTGCTGGAACCTTTTTTAGATCATGAATTCGCTCAACGTAATCCTGCGACTCCACACTGACACCCATCCAGACATTCTTGGGCCAAGGAAGATACGGCGCAAGGGTCGCAAGTCTCTCTGAACGTTTCGTCAGCAATTGGAATGAATGCCAATGAGCTTCTTTCATCGTCTGAAAGACTTTTACGATGAAGTCTGCGGGGATATTTTTGTGAAACAGATCGCTCATGGAGTTCACGAAGATTAGCTTGGGCGACTTCCAAGAAAGCGGTAATTCGACAAGGTCTTCCTGAAGCGTCACTTTGAAACCGTTACGGTATCGCGGTGAACCCATCGCTTGCAGACGAAGAGCCATTCGTTCAGCGTAGCAATGTTTGCAACCAGGGCTAATCTTGCTGCAGCCCGTCACCGGATTCCACGTTGCTTCAGTCCATTCTATGGATGATTGTTGTGCCATGTTCAAGAGATTATAGTTCGAAGCTACCTTGGGTTGTAGAGTACTTTATTGCATTTCCCCAAAACTTGAACCCCAAGAGATCCTTTGAAAAGAATGCCAAATGGTACAGGGGAAGATTTCTCTTTCTTGATCTCACTTCTCGCTTTGGGATATTTTCATTTGCCAATTCATAGCCAAAACCTTTCATCTTATTTTCAAATGACTCTATAAGAAATCTTGGAAAGCTGTCATCTTTGGTTTTGAATTCAAGCCACTCTGCTCGCCATTCTGGATTGGTAAGGAACTCCTCAATTTTCTTGTTCTCGGGATTTAGATAATTCTGGAGATTGCGATTAGCATCCATCATCAGTGCCATGAGAACAATGAAATCCACCTTGCCAATTGAAGCCACTTTTTGGATTGTCCCTAGTTTCACTTCCAGAGAATTCGGATCGACCATACACAAGGTCAAAACGGGTCTACCATTTATTTTCTTTGGTACCTCGTTTAGAATTCTCGCAATGTTTTGGTTACAGTCCCCTTGAATGATGGTGTAATTTGTATCTGCATAATTCGTTTTTATTCTCTGTTCCAATGCATCGCAGAGCTTCTTTGACTCTTCGCAAAAGATGTACTTGTCAAACTTGTCTGGAACATCAAGCGCCAGAAGGGAAGAGCCTTTGTAGATTCGGTCATCTCCTTCGAGCGACACTGCCCCGCCACCCGAATAAAGATCAACATATACTCGAGCCCATCTGTTTTTCATTCCTGTCGAAAACAATCGCATATAGTTCAAAAGAGTACGGTATTTATCCTCGACCCGTGATCGCTTCACGATGACGGGAAGACCATCTTTTTCCCAGAGCAAGTCGGTTGTCTTCACATTTCGTCTGTAAACAAGTTACGACATTTTTGTCTTGTCGTCAATACCAACAGACATTTTTGCCCTACTTCAATATCGCCACCACGTGTTCCTGCTTCGGCAAGCCGGTAACAACCACTTCATTGTCTTTGGAGATGTAGACATCGATCTCGCTCCGGATGCCGAACTTCCCGTCAAAGTAGACTCCGGGCTCGATGGAGAACGACGAGCACGGAAGAATCTTCCGCGCGTCGCGGGTTTCGAGGTTATCTATGTTCGCGCCGTTGCCGTGAATCTCTTCGCCGATCGAATGTCCGGTGCGATGCACAAAGTATTTTCCGTATCCCTTCTTCGCAATGACCTTTCGCGCGGCATCATCCACCTGCCAGCCGCAAATGGTTTTCTTCTTGGCAAAGGAGTCCTTCACGAAATTCAGCGCCGCCTCGCGCCCGCCTTTGACGATTTGGAAAATACTTTCGTATTCGTCGGGCACCGATTGGCCGATATAACCCGTCCACGTAATATCAGCGTACACCGAGTGGGGTGTATTTTTCTTCGCCCACAGATCGAGCAATACAAAATCGCCGCGATTCAACGGCGAGTGGATTTCTTTGGTCGGCTCGTAATGTGGATTGCCGCTGTTAGCGTTCACCGAACAATTCGGGGCGCTTTCCGAATAGATTCCCCGCTTCGTAAATTCCGCGAGCATGAACTTCTGCACATCATACTCGGTAATCGGTTCGTTCCTCGTAATCTTATGCTTGATGAACCCAAATGCTTCGTCGACAACCTTTCGGAGATGAGATGCGGTTTCAAAATTGTCGGCGCGTTGTTCTTCGGTCCACGTAGCTTCAAACCGCGACACGAGATCGGCGGAGGAAACCACTTTGACCCCGGTCTTCCTCACTAATTCAATTGTTCCGGCATCCACCGTGGCAACATACGGAATAGCGCACGACGGCGAATACTCCATCGCTACCTTCTTTGCGCCGCGCAGGGTCTTCTTCAGTCCGGAGGCAAGAGATTCCCAGCTCAAGTAGACGGTCTTGACGCCCGGCAACGGGTCAAGATTCCCTCGCTCGATATGATGAACAAGCTTTCGTGGTTCTCCCCGCTTGGGGATGT
>JACRFF010000273.1 GCA_016218005.1 Ignavibacteriales bacterium | reverse complement strand
GGATAGTAATAGATGTCGAAGTGCAGCGTCTTCAACACGTGCCATTCGAAATCGGTGTACTGCACTTTGTTGCGCCCGAAGTAATAGAACTGGGCTTCCGCCGTTGCCGTTAGAAGAACTGCAATGATCAGCACGATGTACGACGGCCTGCGCATCCACAACGTCCCTACTTCACCTTCGCCAATTCGTTCTTCAGATAGTCGATGACTGCTACCGGCTCCGGGTCTTTGTTGTTCATCACCGCAAGATACAAACTGACCCAATCATTGAAGTGGATGAGGTAGAACATCCTTGCCAGCAGTGAAACCCCATCGCTCCACACTTCGCTCACCTGTGCCGCGTACTTGCTTACCACATCTTTGGTGATCGCTTCGCGCATGGCAACGCGCTTGTGCGTCGTCTTATCTTTCAAAAACACGACGTGCATCTGTTTCATCACATCGGTCAGCACGTTCCATCCTACGAGTTCGTTGTGGTTCATCTCCGGCAGCACGTGGCCGAACGCCAACTGTTTCGCGTTCTCCGCCGCCTGTCCGCGGAAACGCAGATTGACGGCGTCAAGGTGTTCGGTGGTGGAATAGACAATCGGAAGCTTGCCGTGCAGTTGTTCCGCCAATCTCAGCGGCGCGTTTTCCGAAACTGTTGGGTCGGCAAATACTGCAGACTTCTGTTTCAGCAACGCAATCGTTTCTTTGATCTCCTTTTCTTTGGATTTGATGAGTCCGAGTTTCTGAAACGCTACGAGCAGCGGAAAGAATGAATATCCGAGCGCCGCGCGCGGCGAGAGTCCGCCGGGAATTTGAATCCACGGCTGCTTGAATTTCTTCGCGAGCACCGACGTCTCGCCCCCCGTGCTGATGCACAAGACTTGCGCTTTGCGCTTCGTCGCATCCTTGTGCGCGGCAATGGTCTCTTCCGTGTTGCCGGAGTAGCTGGAAACAATCACCAGCGTCTCCGTGCCGACGAACGCCGGAAGGAAGTAATGGCGATTGACGATGAACGGAATCTTCAACTCCTCGCTTAAGTACGTCCGCAGGAGATCGCCGCCGATGGCCGAACCTCCCAATCCGGTAAGCACGATGTTGCGGACACGCTTGGCGTTCAGTTTTATTGCGGCTCGCTTTCCAATCGCAACCGCCTCTTCCACCTGCTTCGGGAAATCGGCGATCCATCGGTACATTCCTTTGGGGTCAACGCGTTTGATGTCGTCGAGTGTCATGAGCATTCCTCCTCCGTTGTGTTCAGTGAATCATTCTTCAATGGGAATATCCGGGAACTTTTGTTTCATCACGGTCGTGAGATACTTTTTGATCTGGTCTTCGGTATCGAGACTGAGCGCTTTGTTCGCGATGTGTTTTGCTTCGGTGTAATGAATTGAGCGGATAATTTTTTTGATCTCCGGCAACACGGCAGGCACAACGCTGAACTCGTCGAGTCCGAGACCGAGCAGCAACATGGTCGCAAGCGGGTCGCCCGCCATCTCGCCGCACATTCCAACCCACACGCCTTCCTGTTTTCCGCGCTCGATGATGCG
>JACRFF010000272.1 GCA_016218005.1 Ignavibacteriales bacterium | reverse complement strand
GTCCCTTTTCCAATGCTTTGCGCTTGAGTTTCTCCGGGTCCATACCGTGCCCGTCGTCTTGAATCGAAATCACGATATGATTTCCTTCGTGCTCGGCTTTGAGAATGACGTAACCCGTTGCGTCCTTTCCTGCCGCAACACGATCCTCCGGCCGCTCGACGCCGTGGTCTGCCGCATTACGGATAATGTGTACCAGCGGGTCATTCAGCTCTTCAATGATCGTCTTGTCCAACTCCGTTTCTTCGCCCACCATTTGAAGATCGATCTTCTTGTTGAGTTCCTTGGAAAGGTCGCGCAGCAAGCGTGGAATTTTGTTGAACACTTTTGAAATGGGGATCATGCGCGTCTTCATCACCGCCATCTGAAGTTCGGTTGTGATGAAATCGATTTGTGCGCTGGTATCAATAAGTTCGCGCGCAATTTGCGAACCTTCATTGTCCTGATTGATCTGCGCGGCAATTTGCGACATGCGATTTCGCCCCAGCACCAATTCTCCCACTAAGTTCATCAGGCTGTCAAGCCGAGAGACATCCACGCGAATGGTTGCATCGCTAGCCTTTGCGTTGGCTTGCGTTGAATTCGCTTCTGCCGCGGGCTTCCCATGCGCTTCAACAGGTACTGCCGCCGGCGCTGCGATTTGAACCGTAGGTTGATCGGGAATACTGACGCTTGGCGCAGCCGATTCTGCGGAAGCCGACGGCGGCGGCAACGGCATCTGCTTTGCAACGGCATCGAGCTTTGCCAAGATACCGCTCAGGTCCACGGCTTCTGTATTCTTTGTTTCGATGCGGCGAAGCAATTCCTTCATCAGATCATACGCCTCGAACATAACGTCCATCGTATCGGAGGTAACCGCCAATTCCCCTTTACGAATCTTGTTCAGCACATCTTCAAAGTGGTGGGCCAGTTCCGTCGTTTGGTCGAAGCCGAGGAACGACGAGGTTCCCTTGACGGTGTGAACTGCCCGGAAGATGGCATTGTGGAGTTCAGAATCCGTCGCCTTCTGCTCCAGCGTCATCAAGTCCTGTCCCAGCTTTTCGAAAATCTCCCGCGTTTCCACGAGGAAGCTTTCAAAGATCTCCGCCATCTCATTGTCGAACGATGCCATAGTCTGTCCTTTTCTGGATTGGTATTCTGCTGTTGATCGCGCCTGGCTCGCCTCTCGCCTCCTGCCTTGCTCGCCTCGTCTCCGACGAGTCGGAGCGGGCGGGCAGGCGGGCATTGGTCAGCTTGCCCTCGGAACACTGGCGGCTACTGCCGCCGTTTTTCGCACAAGGTCGTCTGCCAGCGATTGCCTTGTGCCGTGGTCTTCCCATGAGGCGTTCGGGTCGAATGCTTGGGGCAACTCGAACATTTTCACCTCTTCGTGAAGCGACCGTAGATCGGTTACCTCGAACTGGTTCATCAACCATGAAAGTCGTTCATATACCGACTTGACGAGATGATTGACCGCCGCCAATTGCTGCGATGTAATATCCTGCACTTGCAGCGTGATGGTGATGGAGCCGACCTGATCCGACAGAGTGTGAAACGTGTTTTGCAGCTGGCTCCATTGGCCGTGCTCTTGTTCCTCCACGGCTGCGCCGTTCGTTCGGCGCTGTTGCAAGTTCTCGGCAAGCTTTGTCCCTTCATCCAGCGAACGCCCCATGGCGTCGAGCGTATCAAGAATGGCGATCGTTGCGGTTTCCGTCGCCTTCGATACGTTATGCAATTCGGTCGAGGCTTTCGGGAGCTTGCTCGCGCTTTCATCCAGCGAGTGGTTCAGCCCTTCGATCATCGGAACGATTTCCTTCACGAATTGCAGAAAATTATCGAACAGCGGAAGAACCTTTCGACTGGTTTGGATGACGTCGCGGAGTTCTTCCAGACGTCGAAGAATCGTTTGGTCTTGTTTTGCTTCGGTCGGCATACTCATGTGTTGTTCTCCCGATTACTGTGGAACCAGCTTCAGCAGCTGATCGATCTTTTCTTTGAACACCGGCGGCGTAAACGGCTTGACGATGTAGCTGCTGACGCGCGCCTGCAACGCCTCAACGATGTCTTCTTTGACGCCGCGCGTTGTCACCATTAGAATGGGCAGGTGTTGCAGCTTATCATCGGACCGAACCGCTTTAGTGAATTCAAGCCCGCTCATGTTCGGCATGTTCCAATCGGTCACCACGAAATGGATCTCGTGAGATCGCAATTGGGCAAGCGCCTCCGCCCCGTCGCCCGCTTCGACGACGTCTTCGTACCCGATGGTCTTCAGCGTATTGATGACAATGCGCCTCATCGTCGCCGAATCATCTACCACCAGAAATCGTGTTGTTGCCATAGCACCTCGTCTCCTTTCACTGATCGAACGTCTACCCGCTTCGGCGAGCCATTACTCTGCCCAGCTGAGAAATTTTGCAACCTCGTACTGAATCTTTTCAAGGCTGAACGGCTTGTTGACGAATGAATTCGCCCCCAAGGTACTGCCTTTCTCTTTACTGATGTTATCCGTAAGAGACGTGAGGATGATGACCGGCAGTTCCTTGTACGTCTCGTTCTCCCGCAGCGTTTTCAGCAACTGGAACCCATCCATGTTCGGCATGTTGAGATCCGTGATGATCAAATCAATGTCTGCCGAAGTCATTTTTTCGAGCGCATCCATGCCGTCGCTTGCGGTTACAACGTTGAAGCCCTGCATGCTGAGCGAAACCGAAACGAATTTCCGCACGGTAGCTGAATCGTCGACAACTAAGATAGAGTTTTTCGCCATGGTTCAGTCCTTCTTATAGACAATCGTTTTGGGAAAATTCACCAGTTTGAATGCTTTAGAGACTCCGTGCAGCGATTCGGCGTATCCGATGAACAGATAGCCTCCCGGATTCAGGCTGTCGTACAGATTCGACACGATCTTGGTTTTCGACTGCGCGTCAAAATAGATCAGCACGTTGCAGCAGAAGATGACGTCGAAGTTGCGCATGGCCCGCATGCGCTGCTGGTCATACAGATTGAGATGCTCAAACCGCGCGTAGCGTTTGACTTCATCTTTTAGGTTATACTTTCCATCTTGCTGAACAAAGTACTTGTTGAGATACTCTTTGGGCGTATTGCGAATCGCATACTCGCGATACTGCCCGCGCTGCGCAATATCTAATACCGTCGAGTTGATGTCAGTACCGACGACTTCCAACCCGACATTGGGATATTTTATCCGAATCTTTTCATGAAATATCATCGAGAGCGTGTAGGCTTCTTCGCCGGAAGAACTTGCCGAGCTCCAGATGCGCAATTTTTGGCCGGAGCTTTTCTTCTTCGGCATCAGTTCGGGGATGAGCGAATTCTGCAGCGCTTCAAACTGAGGTTCATTTCGGAAGAAGAACGTTTCGTTGATCGTTACCGCATCGTACAGCGCAAAGAGTTCGTCCTTGCGTTGGCTGCCGTATTTAAGGAGATTGAAGTATTGGTCGTAGGAAGCCAATCCCAGCACCTGCAGGCGCTTGCTGAGTCGGCCTTCCAAGAGATACTTCTTGTTATCCTGAAAATAGATGCCGGTGAGTTCATAAATGTAGCCTCGAAACGTACGAAACATTTCGTCCGACAGTTTCTGTGCTGATCCTGTCGAGGTTGGCATGGCCTGTTGAACTGCAAGATTCATTGACATGGCGGCCCCCGTTACCTTCCCGCCTCAGGCGCAAAGCCGAGCGATTCCAATGTGTTTGCAGAAACCGAACGGACCATTTCGTCTTCGTCCGATAGGAATCGCTGCAAGAACGTCGGCACGCGCCGGTCTGACACGCTGCCGAGCAGTTCAATGCACTGCACGCGCTGCCATTGGTCAAGGTCATCCGTTGTCGTTTCGAGAAACTGGATAGCGCGGTCGCCATCAAGATAGAAAAGTGCGTTGAGGATGACGGTTTGAGTGTCAAGATCCGCAGAATGCCATTGCTGCATCACCGCGTCTGTTGCGGCATTCATGGAGCTTAAACTAATGTCGGTGGCGTGTGCGGAAAAGAGATTGCGGGCATACTGCCGGGCCAACTCGCCAAGCAGCGTAATCAATTGGCGCTTTCCCCGTCCGGAATTCTTTTCGAGCGCCGCCGTGCATTGCACGAACACATTGTGCCGCGTGCGTACCGTTTCCGTGAGCAGTTGGTCTAAATCTTCGGATCGGCCAAACTGTTGGAGTAACTCGGTGGTGACGTCGTCTCCCGCAAGGTGTGCCAGCGCTTTCACTGCGCTTGCGCTGACTTCCGTTTCGGCGGTGCCGACCATGGACAGAAGCTGCTCCTTGTCCGCACTAGTAACTTGCAGAGACTCGCCGGAACGTTCGCAGATCGAGACGATGGCGTGCATCGTCGTTTGCCACAACTTGCCGTGCGCCGTCCGGAGCGAACCGTACAATCCCGTCAACGCCGACGGCCTGCCGCACTGCGCCAATGCTTCGATCAACGCAAAGCGTACGAGCGGATCGGCTTCGGGCATGGTGCTTGCGCGGCTGAAGAGCACGAGCAAGTATTCTGCCGATTCTTCATCACCAATTTTTCCGAAGGCTTCCGCAACCGAAGCTCCAGAAAACCCGGTGAACGAAAAGACATCTTTCAACGCTCCAATCGCCGCCCTGCTTTTGATGTTGCCAAGCGCCTCGATGGCCGAGATGGCCACATTCTCATCCCCATCTCGCAACAGTGAAATAATATTGTCCACCGTCGACGGATTGCCGATCAATCCGAGAATGTCGACGGCAAACTTTCGGATGTCGCGGTCTTTGTCGTGCAGATATGGCTGGAGCGCCTGCACCGCGGCATCTCCCAATTGCACTAATAATTCGGAAGCAAGATTGCGCGTTACGATGTTCGTATCGGCAATGTACTCCACAATGCCGCTCGCAACCCGAACGCCTCCGATGGTCAGAAGCGAACGCGACGCAACATCCCGCACTCCTTTGCTTTCATCACCCAGCGCCGCAGAGAGCGCGGCGATCGACGCAAGCCCTGAATCGTTTTCCAACTCTTCCGCCGCTTGTCGGCGCACGTCGGCGTCGGCATCCGACAACAACCGCGCAATTCGACTTCTGACATCATCCGTCATGACGCACCTTCTCTTTCGTTGTCCGTTGGTTCACCCCGTTAGCAGGTTGTTGAAAAACCATTTTTCATGGTAGGTTAGACCTGCCCGCTGCTTCGCTTTGGCAGGCGGGCATTCTTGTCTGACCTTTTTGAATCGTTTTGGACAGGCAGGAATGCCTGTCCTACCAATTGAAAGGGTTTTTCAACACCCCGTTAGAGATGTATCCATATCTACAGATGGTTATTGAGCCTAACCCCAAATCTCTAACGGGGTTCACTTTCGCTCCGGCGTTCTTAAGAAACCGCCTTGGGAAAGAACGCGCTGAATCAGTTCCGCTTGATTCATCTGCTCTTTCATCAAGCCCGCAAGTCTCTGGGCTTCATTTGAATTCTCTGTCGACAGGCGTCCGCTTTCCGTAACGGACACACCGTTTGCTATTCGTTGTTGGCTTGAAGCGGCCACCGGGCGATTTGCATTGTCGGCGTTCGGAATCAAGGCGTTGGTCCTTCCGTCGCGATCATGTACCGGTTCTTGTGTTGACATGGTTATGCTCCTTGTATGGTTGGACAACGTGTGTTGTTTACCCCGTTAGAAGCCTGTCTGCGTGTGTACACGCACAGGCAGGCAGAACGCCCCGTCCCGACTTGTCGGGACAGCAGGGATGCCCGGCCTTCGCAGCCGAAGCGGCTGCTTCGGCGGAGTAGGCAATGCAGTTTGGTTTTAGCGAACACGGGGTTTAATGCCCCGTATGAGCTTCTAACGGGGTTTACGACGACAGCATTGTTGCATTGCACGAATCTGAAATCAATTTCTTGTGGGAAGTTTTCCGACAAGAAACCTCGTGCGCATGGCCGATGTAACACTATGCCACCTTCTTGAGTTCTTCGTGCTCTTCGGTGGAGAGAACTTTTTCCAGATCGAGCAGGATCAACAGGCGGTCTTCCAACTTTCCCACCGCCGTGATATACTCCGCTTCAATTCCAGCCACCACCGACGGCGGCGGCTCCGTAACGCTCTTCGG
>JACRFF010000275.1 GCA_016218005.1 Ignavibacteriales bacterium | reverse complement strand
TTACTATCCGGAGATGGAAGACTTGGCTCAGCGCGGCGCGGCGTTTGCCGAGGATGCCTACTTCGAGTTGCAGCAGCGCTACAACCACACGATCAACCATCGCATACCGCTGATCTTCTATAGTTCGCACCTGCATTTCCAACAAACCAACACGACGGCGGGATTCATTCCCGAAGGCGTCGGCGGTTTTTTTGAGTTTCTCAAAGGCCGGGTCGTCATTCCCTCTTCCGGCTCGACCGAACAATTTCGCCACGTCATCCGCCACGAATTGGTGCACGTTTTCATGCACAGCAAAATCAATCGTGTTCTGCTGGATCATCGCACGGCACAAGACCGATTGCCGCCGCTCTGGTTCATCGAAGGGCTTGCCGAATTCTGGTCGACGCCGTGGGATACCCAGGCCGACATGGTGCTGCGCGATGCAGTCGTGAATAACTACCTCGTGCCGCTGAACGACATGGATCGCATCTACGGTTCATTCCTGATGTACAAGGAGGGACAAAATATTTGCCAGTTCATGGCGGAGCGGTTTGGGGAAGAAAAACTGCTGCTGTTGATGGAAAATTTTTGGAAAGCATCGTCCTTCAGCGAAGTGATGAAGCTGACCGTCGGTCGGAACTTCAAAGAGTTCGACGATGAGTGGCTCTACGCGTTAAAGAAGCGCTACTATCCCAAAATTGCCGGCGAAGACATGCCGAGCCGCGTCGCCAAAAGCATCGTTGAATCCGGGTTCAACTCCAAGCCGTCGTTCTACAACAACAACGGCAAGCACGAAGTGTATTTTATCGGCAACCACTTGGGGTACACGAATCTCTACCGGGTCGATGTCGATGCGGAGAAGCCGGAACCGGAGCAGTTGGTGGAAGGCGAAAGCACGGATGAGTTCGAGGCGTTTCATCTCTTCCAAAGTAAGATCGACATTTCGAAGAATGGCTTGCTGGCCTTCGTAACGAAGAGCGGCGAGAACGACGTGCTGCATTTGTATGACGTCGCCGCGAAATCAATCAAGGAGACGCTGCGGTTTAAGAATCTTGTTGTGTTGTCGTCCCCCTCGTGGTCGCCGGATGGCACACGGTTAGTTTTTGCCTCGATCGACAAATCGGGGAACAACGACTTGTATGTGTTCAACGTGCAGACGCACGAGTTGATGCGGCTGATGAACGATTTCTATGACGACCGCGACCCGGCGTGGTCGCCGGACGGAAATACGATTCTCTTCAGTTCCGATCGTTCGGCGCACGGTGCGGAAGGGAAGTACAATCTGTTCCTCTATTCGCTTGAGAACGGTTCAATCTCATACGCGACCAACGGAGATTTCAACTGCTCTGCCCCGGAATGGTCGAAGGATGGGAAGTGGATTGCGTTTACGTCGGATATTGGAGGGGCAAGCAATGTGTGGATGATGCGGTACGAGCCTGGCCGCCACGATGCCGAGATACGCAAGGCCACCAATTTTCTCACTGCATCGTTTGATCCGAGTTGGGGAGCGTCGGGAGAGATGTACTTGACGGTGTTCGAAAACTTCAGCTTCCAAATCCGCCGCATCGACGATGTCGTCGCTCGATATGATTCGTCGACGTCCGTCGTGCGCATGGATCTTACAGAACAGGCGAGGCCGTGGGAGTCTAAGCGATTGGATTCTCCATCCATCGTCAGCACCTACAAGTATGCGAACGAGTATTCGCTCGACATCGCTCAAAGCCAAGTATCGACCGACCCTGTGTTCGGCACGATGGGAGGCGCCGTGCTCGCGATGAGCGACTTGCTCGGCAACGACCAATACTACTTTCTCATCTATAATACGGCGCAAGTGAAGAGCGATATTCTCGAAAGCTTCAACGTTGCCATCTCCAAAATTTCGCTCGGCCAACGGACAAGTTACGCCTATGGCATTTTCCGTTTCTCCGGCAACCGGTACGACCTGACCGACCCCGACCTGTTCTACTTCGAGCGTTCCTTCGGCGGCTACTTTGTGCTCAGCTATCCGTTCTCCAAGTTCAAACGCGTCGAGGCGGAGGTGAGTGTCAGCAACTCGGAGAAGGACGCTTTTGTGCAAGCGCCCCGTAAAGCGCTGCTTGTGTCGAATTCCGTTTCGTTCGTGTGGGATAACTCGCTCAGCGGACCGAGCGGACCTCTCGACGGAAACCGGTTGAAACTGACGCTTGCGTACACGAACGACGTGCAATACTCCAACGTCAGTTACTACACGTTTATCGGCGACTATAGAAACTACGAACGGTTGTCGGAACGCAGCGCGTTTGCCTCGAGGTTCAACGTGTGGTACAACGAGGGGATGGAAGCGCGCCGGTTTTTCATGGGCGGCAGTTGGGATTTGCGCGGATGGGATCGATGGTCGATTCGCGGCAAGAAATTATGGATCACGAGCCACGAATTGCGTTTCCCGTTCATTGATCAACTTGGCATACGATTTCCCATCGGCGGCTTGGCGTTCAATCAAATCCGCGGAGCGCTGTACTTCGACGCCGGCAAGGCGTGGGATACGGATGGGCGGTATCAAGACTTTCCGACGTACGGCAGCGTTGGCGCCGGCTTGCGGCTCAATCTGGGCGGTATCATCGTGTTGCGGTACGACTTCGGCAAGAGAATCGAAAACAATTTTCAGAATTTTCAAGATGGGTACTTCCACCAATTTTTCTTTGGCTGGGATTTTTAACGGGTCGTTGAAAAACTAGGTAATGTGTCATTCTGAACCCCGACGCTTTTGCCAAGGGCATCGAGTTTGTGTAAAAACTCAAGTTCTTTACGAGTCATTCTGAACGAAGTGAAGAATCCACGTTAGAAAGGGACACTTCGCTTCGCCTGGCCTGCACGCCTGCGTGCCGAAACATAAATGCACTTTGGCCTGCCTACCGGACAGGCAGGCGTGCAGGCACGAAGCCGAAGCTTCGTTTCGGCATAGG
>JACRFF010000277.1 GCA_016218005.1 Ignavibacteriales bacterium | reverse complement strand
GCGGCAACGACTCGCGGGAAACAACAAGCCACGCAGATCGCACGTCTGCGTTGCCGCCAAACTCAAATTTTCATAGCCCGGTGTGGCTGCTGTAAACTGCGGCGAATTGGCCGTCACCGCCGCCGTATCATAATACACTATGTACGATTCAAAGAACGGATCCTCGGCCCGCGGATTCCAACGCAGATACACGTCCTGCCCGTTCAATTGCGTCGCGCGCAAAAGATTCACCGCCGTCGGCGGCAAACTGTCGGGATAAAATTCGCTGTAATAGAGCGCTCTTTCAAACGACGAAATCAGCGGCTGAAAATATTCCACGGCTTGCGCGTACGTGTTCCAATCGGCGGGCATGGGCTTGGGCAGCCAGCGGCTCCACTGCGGATTAGAAGATGTCCACAGCGCGTCGGGATATTCATCAACTTCAATATGGATAAAATTCTCTTTGGTATTGTCCTTGCTGCGCGGCCGCAAGTGGCTGTAAATCGCTTGCCGGTTATAGCCGAATCCGATCATATCATTGCTGGACAAAATACTCAAGGAGTCCGTCGCGCGGCAGAAATAATAGGCCGGATTCGAATACAGTGACACATAATTATCCACCCGCGGCTTTATCGTTGTATCGGACGAAATGCCGTGCGGCAGCGGATATTCGCCCAAAAAATGGATCACATCAAAGTGGTGCGTCAGATCACGCAGCGGAATATTCGGCTTGGCATCGTCCGAAAAGGCGGACATCTGCACGTCCTTCAGCCCGCCGTGCAATCCATGATCATAGGAATGCACTTGAATGGTCAGCGGCAGCCCGCGCGCGCTGTCGTAGAGCGCGTCAAAGAAAACTTGGTGGCACACTCCAAACGGCGTCGTATCGTTGCGGCTCGGATCGGAGAGCGATTTGCTGTTGTCAAAGGGCGGGTGCAAACTATCCCACACCGCTTCGCGGCCCGCGCCCGCCAGCATCAGCACCCGCGCGCCTAATTGCCGGAACATTTCAAAGGCGACAGGCAAGGCCATAAAATCATCTTCCGGGTGCGGAGCTTGCAAAATGAGTTCCGGTCGCCGCGCATGGGGATTGAACACATATAATCCCCACCCGTTGCGAAAGCCGCCGACCACATTATCCGTCGCGATGGAATCCACATTATTGTCGGAAAAACTGCTGTCCAATTGCTCGCGCAGCAGATAATACTCCCGTCCTTCGCCAGCATCCCAAAAATGCACAAGGTCATACTGCCAGTCATTCTCCCGTGCCGCCAACATCGAATCTATCCGGTTCCACTCTCCATCCACCGCTTCCTGAAACACCTGCCGCCACTCTCCAAGGGTTTGCTGATCGGCGGCATTGCCCGTCAAGCGGCGAAACCGCCCGAAACCGTTCTGCTGCGGATCAAAATAAGACGGCCCGTAGTCATTATACCCGGGCCGTGCGAGTCCTTCCACAACGTGTGATGTCCAATGCTCGTAAGCGCATTGGGAACAGGAACCAAAAATCAGTCCCGATAAATTGCCGGTTTCTTCAAGAATTTCGGTAAAAGCAGAAGTTATGAAAAAGAAAACGGCAAGGAGTGCGATGAATACCCGCATGGCCATCCTTGCAAAGCATGAGTTACTTCAAAAGAACCTCCAAACCGTTCATATTTGAACGTTTTGGCTGTTTCATTACAAACGCTGTTAACATACTTCAAGTTGAGCGAAAAGTCAAGAGTCTGTGTGGGTCAACAACGTGAAATCCGCTTCGCCTCCATCTTGCGGCAAAAGAAAGCGGCGACCCTTTCGGGCCGCCGCCTCTTTGCCTTGAGAGCATCGTGCTATTTCAGCATCATCATCTTGCTGAACTGCGTAAAGTCACCCGCCGTCATCTTGGCCATATAGACACCGGACGGCAAGTTGTTGGCGTCAAAAATCGCCTGATGGCGGCCTGCGTTGTACACGCCGCTCACCGGGTGCGCCACTTCCTGACCCATCATGTTGAACACCACAATATCCACCCGGCTGTCACGCGGCACATCAAAGCGCAGTGCGGTGGACGGGTTGAACGGATTCGGGTAGTTCTGGTGCAGCGCAAAGACCGTCGGAATCGAAGCCGGATTCAGTTCATCGGCGTTGACGCCGTTGATTTCCACCGGAATTCGCGTCGGGCTGCCCGTGTAATTGTACGTTACCATGATGGACGTGCGGTAAATTTGCGCCAGCGGAATGTTCACCGTGTAACGAATCCACTGGGTTGTATTCGGGGCAATGGTTCCCGAGGCCGGGGTTTCGCCAATCCACGACGCGCTGCTGTCCATAATGGAGTAGGTTAGCAGGCACTGGCCGCCGGTATTCGCAATGCTGAACGAATCCACGTGATCCACGCCCGGGCTGAAATTGCGCGTAATCGAAGTCACGCTAAACACCGCGCGCGGCTGACGCATGGTCGCGTTGCGCGACGTTTGCGTGCCCGCCTCAACCAAGACGTTGGCATAGCAGGTATCACAGTACGCCGCATGATGGAAGCACACCGTGTAGGTTCCCGGCTCGATGGGAATCGTGTACGTTCCGGACGCATCGGTCGTGCCGGTTTCCGGACGGCCATTAACTGTCACGTTCACGCCCGCGATGGGCAGCGTCGGCGACTGTCCACGCACCACACCCGAAATGCTGCTGCTGGGGCCGCCCCAGAATGCCACGGCCGTGCTGGTCAGCGGAGCAAACGGGCCCACACCGTTGAAGTACAATTGCAAAGCATCTGTTCCCGTGCAATTTTCCACACCCACCGTGCAAGCGTTGTTGAGGCCGACGGTTTGGTAATTGAAGGTGATACCGCCGTTTTCCTGAATGACTACTTCAAAGGTCTGCGGATCGGTCGTGCCGTAACGCACCACACCCAGCCATGCTACGATGAAACGATGATTGGCCGCATCCGCGTAGTACTTGATCGCGCCTGCGCTGGCCGGATTCAGATCATCCCAGAACGGATACAGCACGCAGTTC
>JACRFF010000032.1 GCA_016218005.1 Ignavibacteriales bacterium | reverse complement strand
ATCGTGGAAGGTTGGCTTCGATAGCGTTCCCATATCCATGGCAGGCCTGAATGTGGTCGTGCGGGGATTGTAAGGCGGTCATTCCGGTTTGGAAATTGATAAAGGCCGCGGCAATTCCATCAAAATTCTCACTCGCGTGCTGATCGAATTGGGCGACGCCGTGGGCGCGCGTCTTTCGCTGATCGAAGGCGGCAACAAGAGCAACGCCATTCCGCGTGAGGCTGAGGCGGTGGTTTTTGTTCCAAGTAAAGATGTGAAGAAAGCAAAAAAGATCGTCGAGAAGTGGAACACAACGGCGAAGGCAGAGCTTGCGAACGTCGAACCCGACCTGCAAATCGTCGTGGAAGATTTTGCCGCGAAGAAAGCCAAGGTGATCAAGAAGCCGCAACAATCGGCGATCTACCGAACGATTGTCTCGCTTCCACACGGCGTATTGAAAATGAGCGCAGATATTCCCGGCCTTGTGGAAACTTCGACCAACGTGGCAATCATCCGCACGGGAAAAAATATTGTTTCCGTAACGACGAGCCAGCGAAGTTCGGTTGCGTCTGAAATCCTTGAGGCGCTGCAAACGCACTGGGCCATTTTTTCGCTCGGCGGCGACAAGGTTGAGCATACGGAAGGGTACCCTGGCTGGAAACCGAACCTTGCCTCTGCCATTCTCAAGACGGCGAAAGAATCTTACAAGCAGCTGTATGGACGCGAGCCGCACGTGAAGGCAATCCATGCCGGACTTGAGTGCGGCATCATCGGCGAAAAATATCCCGGCATGGACATGGTGTCGTTCGGTCCAACGTTAGAAGGCGTACATTCTCCCGATGAGAAGATTCACATTGACACCGTCGAGAAGTTCTGGAATTTCCTGCTTGGAATTCTGAAGAACGTCAATTAACAGAGCCGGTAAGAAGTGAGACGGTAAAAATATGGACAAAGCGCACAAGAAATTAAAAGTTTGGCAAGAGGCGATGATGCTAGTGAGGCTTATCTATGAAGCGACAGCAGATTTGCCGTCGGCAGAAAAATACGGACTGACTTCGCAAATGCGGCGAGCGGCAGTATCTATACCGTCAAACATTGCTGAAGGTGCGGCGCGGCAAGGGAATAAGGAAGCAATCCAATTTTATATGATAGCTCGCGGCTCTTTGAGCGAGCTTGATACTCAAATTGAATTATGTGAATCCTTAAACATGATTACGGCTGATAATGTTTCACTTCTTTCGTCTCACTTGAATAAAGTAGATGCTCTTCTCAGTGGTTTAATTCGGTTTAAGAAAAGAACCGGATAACTTAGCAAGGCATGTTCATAATCTTCTTACATCTTACTTCTTACATCTTACTTCTTACATCTTACTTCTTACTTCT
>JACRFF010000265.1 GCA_016218005.1 Ignavibacteriales bacterium | reverse complement strand
AGGGAGAACTACAGCTTGCGTTCGAGCGCCTCAAACGGAAGTTGGCGGCGGAGGGATTGTTCGATGAAGATCGCAAGCGGCCTCTTCCTAAAATTCCAGAACGAATCGGCGTGGTGACGTCGCAGACAGGAGCCGCACTACAAGATATCCGAAGTGTGTTGGAGCGGAGGATGCCCTCGCTTGAAGTTATTCTCGTTCCGGTGAAGGTGCAGGGCGCGGGCGCGGCAGAGGAAATCGTGGACGCGATCGAATTACTCAATCGATATGGAGAAGTGGATGTCATCATCGCTGCTCGCGGCGGCGGATCGTTGGAAGACCTCTGGGCGTTCAATGAGGAAATCGTTGCGCGCGCCATCTATCACTCGAAGATTCCCATTATGAGCGCGGTGGGGCACGAAATTGATTTTTCCATTGCAGATTTTGTAGCTGACCTCCGCGCGCCTACGCCTTCTGCGGCTGCGGAACTTGTTGTGCCGCATCGCAGAGCCATTCTTGATGTTCTTCGGAATTCGTGCTATACTTTGAGCGACAATATTCGAAATCGAATCGCTTCAACGAAAGAATCCATTCGAAGTATGCTGGCCAGCTATTCATTCAATCGACCGCTCGATCTTCTTCGTGAGCATTCACAGCGCCTGGACGAAACCAGTCGGCTCTTGAATGTGCAGCTTGCGCATTCGCTGGACCGATCACGCAAGGCAGTGCATTCAATCATAAGCCGGCTTAACGCTCTTGCTCCACAGGAAATTCTCAAACGGGGATACGCGGTTATCAAGAAAAATGGCAAGTTCGTTTCCAGCGCGCAATTGTTGGCTGAAGGAGATGTGGCCGACATTGTCTTTCACGATGGTAACGTGCGAACAAAAGTGCAGTAGGGAATATGTCGTCAAAGAAACCGGCAAAAAATAGCTTGCAAGCGAATCTGGATCGACTCGAAGAAATTGTCCGACAGTTGGAGGACGGAACCATTCCATTAGAGAATGCCGTTGAATTGTATGAAGAAGGCATTGCGCTTTCCAAGGAATGCGCTGAGAAGCTCAAGGCCGCCGAATTGAAGATTCGCAAATTGACAAAAAGCGCCGACGGAAAACTTGAGCTTGAGGATTTGGAGTAACGATGAGTGAATTGCAGTTCAAATTTCTCAACAACATCAACGTTCCAGCCGACTTAAAAAAGTTGGAGGTTCAGGATCTTCGCGCCGTGGCAAATGAGGTTCGTGAGTTCTTGATTGACGTTGTTTCAAAGACGGGTGGACATTTTGGTGCAGGACTTGGTGCGGTGGAGTTGGCAGTTGCGCTGCACTATGTGTTCAATACACCCGAAGATAAGCTGGTGTGGGATACAGGCCACCAAGCGTATCCACACAAAATTTTGACAGGCCGCAAAGACAAAATGTACACCATCCGGCAGTTGAACGGGCTGAGTGGTTTTCTCAAGATGTCCGAAAGCGAGTATGACGCTTTTGGCGCCGGCCACGCGAACACCGCCATCTCCGCCGCGCTTGGCATCGCCACGGCGCGAGATTTCGCCGGAAAGAACTTCAAAGTCGTAGCAATTGTCGGTGATGGATCGATGACGGGCGGCATGGCCTATGAGGCGATGAACAATGCCGGACATCTGAGAAAGAATCTCATCGTTATTCTCAATGACAATCAAAAAGTTTCACTCTCTTCCAAGGAGCCAAAGCTCTGGTCATTTCACGACTACTTCAGCGAAGCGCTCACGCATCCAACGTATAACAAGTTCAAAGCGAATGTATGGGAGTTGACTGGAAAACTTGACACGTTCGGTGATAGACTGCGCGCAGTTGCGCAACGGGTCGAGCGCGGCGTGAAGGCCGTCGTAACTCCAGGCATGTTGTTCGAGGCGCTTGGGTTCCGATATTTTGGTCCCTTCAATGGCCACAATGTCGTAAAGTTGGTTGAAATTCTGCGGCACGTTAAGGATCTGCCAGGCCCGATCTTGATTCATGCCATCACGGAAAAAGGAAAGGGCTATGCACCCGCTGAAGCTGAGATTACAGGAATGCACGCCGCCAATCCGTTCGACAAGATTACCGGCAAGGCTTTAAAGAACTCGGATGAGCCGCCCGCGTACACGACAATCTTCGGAAAGGCGCTGGTCGAAATTTGCAAACAGAATCCGAAAGTTGTCGGCATTACAGCTGCGATGCCCGATGGTACCGGATTGATTCACCTGCACCACGAAATGCCGGAGCGTTTTTTTGATGTCGGCATTGCCGAGCAGCATGCCGTAACGTTTGCCGCCGGCATGGCAACGGAGGGTTATATTCCGGTATGCGCCATCTATTCGACATTTCTCCAGCGAGCGTTTGACCAAGTAGCTCACGATTGCGCGTTGCAGCATCTGCACGTTGTGTTCGTGCTTGATCGCGGTGGATTGGTCGGAGCGGATGGGCCAACGCACCACGGCACGCTTGATCTTTCCTACCTTCGCTGTATCCAAGGTATGGTGGTGATGGCGCCGAAAGACGAACAGGAACTGCGCGACATGCTCTTTACGGCGGTAGAGTACAAGAAGGGTCCGATCGCCCTTCGGTATCCACGAGGGAATGCGCTTGGAGTAGCGGTGCGTGCTGGATTTGCGAAAATTCCGATTGGCAAAGCTGAAACCGTTCGCACCGGCCGCGAGGTCGCATTGCTGGCGATTGGCAATATGGTGCCCCACGCGTTGCAAGCTGCCGAGTTGCTTTCGGCTGAAGGCATTGAGGCCGAAGTGGTGAATATGCGTTTTGTCAAACCGTTGGATGAAGAGTTACTTCTGAGTATCGGTAAGAAATTTTCCAACATTGTTACGATTGAAGACAATGTCGTCGATGGCGGTTTTGGTTCGGCAGTGTTGGAGGCATTCCAACGTCATCGGATGAACGATGTGCATTTCCTTGTGCACGGCCTTTCCAATGATTTTGTTGAGCACGGTGCCCCGCATGAATTGTACAAGCTTGTCCAATTAGACCCTGCCGGCATCGCACGTGTGGCGAAAAAATTTTTGGATGTCTCCAGAGGTTCTGATGTGATTGCACTGAAGGCGGTCTAATGAAAAAAGCGAAAGTAGCGGTGGTTGGACTTGGGACGATTGGACAAAACATCCATCTCCCCGTATTGACACGACTCAATGACGCCGAAGTCGTTGCCGTATGCGACCTCGACAAAACGAAAGCACGGGTGGTGGCTGAGAAGTTTGGTGTTTCCCGATGGTATGTTGACTATTCCGCTATGCTTGCGGAAGAAGAGGAAGTGGTTGGCGTGGATATTTGCACACCGACAAAATCCCACCGAGACATGGCCGTTGCTGCGCTGCAGGCCGGAAAAAACGTGCTGGTTGAAAAGCCTCTGGCGCGTTCGCAAACGGAAGCAAATGATATCGTCGAAACTGCCAAACGTAAACACTTGGACCTGATGGTGGGAATGAACAATCGCTTCCGGCCAGATGCAATGATCCTTCGTTCGTTTATCGAAGATCACGCCCTCGGAAAAATCTTCTACGCTAAGGCTGGTTGGTTTCGAAAGTTGGATTCCCAAAGCGCTTGGTTCGCCATGAAGGAACAATCGGGTGGAGGGGTAGTGCTCGATCTTGGCATTGTCATGTTCGACCTCGCCTTTTGGATGATGGGGTATCCCGAAGTGAAAGAAGTAACGGCAACCAACTATCGGCATAGCACCAAGGATGTCGAAGATTCTTCTATTGTCTTTATGAAAATGAAAAACGGGTCGACATTGACCATTGAAGCAAGTTGGTCGTTTGAATCGAATTCAGATTTCTTTTATTGCGACGTGTTTGGCACGGAAGGCAGCGGCTCTCTTAATCCCTTCCGGATCGTAAAGCGAATGCACGATAGTCTGGTGAACGTTGCTCCGGTTGTTCAAGAAAGTTCTCAGGCTCTGTTCATGAAGTCTTATGAGAACGAATTAAAACACTGGGTAGGATCGCTGCGGGGAGTCCATCCGGTGCTTTCCACCGGCGAGGAGGCGGTCTACCGTATGCGAATAGTCGATGCGATCTACAAGTCAGCCAAGATGGGAAAGGCAGTAGCCATCCGATAAGGATAGTCTGTGAAGAATTCCCGGATTCGCTCTCGATCGAATCACCGCCATACTCAACGCACTTCTCTTATAGCCCTCCTGACCGATTTTGGCTTGCGTGATCATTACGTCGGCACCATGAAAGGCGTGATGCTGACGAGGAACCCGTCGCTTCGATTCGTCGATCTCTCGCATGAGATACATCCTCAAGCTGTGAACGAAGCCGCATATCTGCTCTGGTCATCTTACCGCTATTTTCCGCGCCGCACAGTATTTGTATGCGTAATTGACCCGGGTGTTGGAAGCGATCGTCCTATCCATATTCTGCGGACCGCCGATCACATATTCCTTGCACCCGCAAATGGAGTTCTCGATTTTGTTACGACTGAAGAAAAACACACCAAGTTATTTGAAGTCGATTTGAAGAAAGCGGAAAAATACTTGCACGATGAAATTTCCCACACCTTTCACGGAAGGGATATCTTTGCACCGCTGGCCGCACTGCTGGCAAGCGGTGTTGAGATTGCTCGAATGGCAAAGGGCGTTGCGTTGCCTTCAGCGTGTTCTCCGTTTGTGGAAAATCCTCATTCGGAATCTGCGCCGCAAATTCTTCACATCGATCGATTTGGAAACGTTGTTACCAATATTCGATTGCGAGATGAGAGAACGGCAAGACAGCGCTTGAATGGACTTGCGGTCAACGAACACCGGATCGAAACGTGGATTGCGAACTATTCTAGCGCGGAATCCGAAAACGTTTCGCTGATCATTGGCAGCGACGGACTTGTAGAAATCGTCATAAAGAACGGTTCCGCCGCCAAGGTTCTGCAAACTACACTCTCGTCTGTTATCACAGTGCATTGGAAATAGTCTTCGGTGGAGGGTGTAGAGTGGGAAAACTCTTCGCACATTGCCTTCGAGCAAATTCGGGAAGAACGTTCGAATCAAATAATTTCTTGCATTTTCTGGCTTCTGTCGCTATATTTTATTCACCCGATCAATCGATCGGGACTTTTTTTCCTATCGCACGGGGACTATGTATACAATTGCCATCATTCTGGAAATGTTCGTCGGAGTTCTGCTCATTCTTGTGGTGTTGATGCAATCGAGCAAGGGAGGGGGACTGGCAGGGAGCCTGGGCGGGGCTAATATTGGAACCGTGTTCGGAGTTCGCCGGACATCGGATTTTCTCTCGAAGACGACGCAAATCCTTGCGGGTGTTTTCATGGTTCTTGCCCTGTTGATTAACCTTTGGCTTTTGCCGCCCCATGAACGCAGTAGAGAAAGCGTTATCCAAAGCACTCCGGCACCTGCTCTGCCGCCAGCACAGTTGCCTGCGCAAGGCCAAAAGTAGCTCTGAAGCACCCATGGCTCAATTGGTAGAGCAACTGACTCTTAATCAGTGGGTTCCAGGTTCGAGTCCTGGTGGGTGCACCAAGGAATTGCCAATTGCGAATTTCCAATTGCCAATTGACGTATTCCGGATTCGAGTCCTGCCTGCCCCGACGCTTTGT
>JACRFF010000268.1 GCA_016218005.1 Ignavibacteriales bacterium | reverse complement strand
CGCGGTGTTCAGAATTTTTTCTTGCTTGATGTTCGCACGGACAGTGAACGGCAGCTCGGTACGATTCGGGGGTCGGTACATATTCCATTGCATCACATCGTGCGAAGGATTGAGGAATTGGAGAAACACAAAGCAAAAGAGATTATCTGTTTTTGCCAGACAGGGAATCGGAGTGTTTCTGCGGCGCTGCTGCTGAAGAGACGAGGTTTCAAGGTTGCCAATTTGGTTGGAGGGATGGCTGAGTGGAATTTCTCTCACCGCGCACAAAACAAAGGATAAAGCGTATTGCCTTCCCGTTGATCGGAGCCGCGGGTGGATACGCATACTACTATTTCGTCGGCTGCGTATCCGGCACCTGCCCCATCACCAGCAATCCGTACATCAGCACGGCGTACGGTGCGGTGATCGGACTGACATTCATTCCGTGGACGAGAAAGCGCGGCGAACAAAAGGAGGTATGACCATGACGTACGGATTTTCGAAGACGACCATCTTGTCGTATGACCATGCCATTGAACGAGTTGTTGATGAATTGAAGAAAGAAGGATTCGGCGTCCTCACGACAATCGACGTGAAGGAGACGATGAAAAAGAAACTCGACGTCGACTTCCCGAAGTACGTTATCCTCGGTGCGTGTAATCCGCCGTTTGCGTACAAAGCGCTTCAGGCGGAAGAACAGATTGGTTTGCTGCTTCCGTGCAACGTCGTTGTGTTTGAGAAAGCAGGTCGTACGGTCGTTGCTGCATTCGATCCTATGGCAATGGTGAAGGTGATGGAGAACGAAACAATACTCCCCATCGCCCAAGAGATGAAGCAGCGGCTCGAACGGGTGATCGCTGCGGTATGAATCCTTTTTTTCAACCGAGCATCTTACGATCATAAGTATCAATCCACTTTAGCACAAAGGAATTTTTTCATGGCCGAACATTTAACCAAACAAGCGTTTCTCGACAAAGTTTTCGATTACGAGAAGAACAAGGAGTGGAACTTCACAGGCGAGTTGCCGGCGGTCATCGATTTCTGGGCGCCGTGGTGCGGCCCATGCCGGATGGTAGGGCCAATCATCGACGAACTGTCAAAAGAATATGCAGGCAAGGTGAACTTCTACAAGGTGAATACCGACGAGGAGCAAGAGTTGGCGTCGGTCTTCGGCATCCGCAGCATTCCATCGCTCCTGTTTATTCCGAAGGATGGAAAGCCGAAGATGTCGGTGGGCGCATTACCAAAGGAAGCGATGAAGCGGGCGGTGGAAGAAGAACTGTTAACCGCTACGGCGAATTGATCGAAGTGCATTGAACATCAAGAAGCCTCGGAAGAAATTCCGGGGCTTTGCTGTTTTCAGTGTGCTTGGCCCGTGAGTTCATAGAAATCAAAATTGCTTTTCTCAGATGACCTGCAAAAGTGCGCTTCCCCATACCTCATAGGCTGCCCGCGATGGAAGCCATGGCTTTGCGAATTCCACCTACAACGCGATGAGAGAAACTTGTATGACTTCGTTTGCGCGCGACTGAATACTTTGGATTGTGGCGTCAGAAGGCCGAGCGTCCAGTTTCAACGTGCAGCACGCCGTCTGTGCTCCTTCGAACACGACGTTCTCCACTTCCTGCACATTGAGATTGGCGGAGCGCAGATCGTCGAGTACGTTCGCCAAAACACCTGCCTTATCGAAGTGACGAACAACGAGCTGCCATTCTGCCTGAGTTTTCTTAGCGCGGTTGACCCAGATACGAATGCTGCCGAGTTCCTTAAATTCCCTGATGATGGCAACCGTTTCTTCCGCCACGGCGTTTTGCGCTTGCTCGGTCGAAGCGCCGATGTGGTGCGTGATGTATGCGCCGGAAAGTTTTCCCAGCGCCGAATCGAACGCTGCGGATTTGTCTTCCGGTTCATCGGCAAGCACATCAGCGCCGTAACGAATTTTGCCGGCCTTCACAGCTTCAAACACCGCCTTCTCGTCTACAACTTCTGCGCGCGATGTGTTCAGAAGGATCGCACCTTGCTTCAGCAGCGCCACGCGGTCTTTGCTGAAGAGTCCGCGCGTTTCCGGCTTGAGTGCAACGTGAAGCGACACAATATCGGATTGCGAAATCAATTCTTCGATCGTGGCGGCGAACCGAGCGCCAATCTGTTGCGCCTTGTGAGCGTTAAGTGTGCGCGAAAATGCAATGACGTTCAGCCCGAATGCCTTGGCGCGCAAAACAACTTCCTTGCCGATCTGGCCCGTGCCCACGATGCCGATGGTCTTTCCGAAAAGACCGTCAGCGTTTGAATACTCGCCCTTGTTCCACTGACCGTTGCGTAAGTCGATAACGTTGTCGGGAATGCGGCGGTCGAGCGCGCAGAGCAAGCCCATCGTCAACTCCGCGACAGCAATCGCATTCTTGCCCGGACAATTGGAAACATAGATGCCGTGCGCGTTCGCGGCTTTCATATCGATGTTGTTGACCCCAGCTCCTGCGCGAACGATGAGCGAGAGTTGTTTACCGTGCTCAATGCAATCGGCATGGACTTCGGTGGAGCGCACGACGAGAACATTGCTCTCGCCGATGGCATCAGCAAGTTCCTCCGCTTTTAATTTTGGTTTGTACTCGCAGTCGATGCCGATCTTGTGCAGTTCATCGATGTAGCGAGCGGGAAACGCGTCGGCAATCAGGGCTTTCATCTTCAAACCTCCTTCACTGGTGGAAAACAAAACCCCTTCGAGTGCCGAAGCCGCAAGAAGGGGTGCTCGTCCGGTTCATGAACTATTATTTGTTGGCGTTGTAGAACTCTTCCATGAACTTTGCCAACACCTCGACCGATTCCATCGGGCAAGCGTTGTAGAGCGACGCACGAATGCCGCCGACGGAACGATGCCCCTTTAAGCCCAGCATCTTCTTTGCTTTTGCTTCAGCGACAAACTTTTCTTCCAATTCCGGCGTCGGCAAATTCCACGTCAGGTTCATAATGGAGCGGTCGGCCTTATCCGCCACAGTTCCTTTGTAGAACATCGGATAAGCGTCGATGACGTCGTACACGATCTTCGCCTTCTTTTGGTTGCGCGCTTCGATGGCGTTGAGTCCGCCCTCCTTCAGGATCCATTTCAACGTTCTCCCCAACACGTACACGGCGATCACCGGCGGCGTGTTGAACAGCGATACCTTTTCGACGTGCGTTTTGTACTTCAACATGGTCGGCGCCTGCTCGTTGGCCTTTGCTTCAAGATACGCGCGCTTGATAATGACCATGGTAACGCCGGCGGGGCCGAGATTTTTTTGCGCTCCAGCATAGATGAAGCTGTAGCGCGACCACTCGCGCTTGACACCAAACATATCGGAAGACATATCGGCAAGCAGCGGCACATTGCCGGTATCCGGCACCGATTTCCATTCTGTGCCGTAGATGGTGTTGTTGGTGGTGATATGGACATAATCGGCATCCGGCGAGAACTTCAAACTTTTTGGCAGATAGTTGAAGTTCTTGTCTTTGGAACTCCCCGCCTCATTGACTGCGCCGAACATCTTCGCCTCTTTCGCGGCTTTGGTTGCCCACTCGCCGGTGATGAGATAATCTGCTTTGGTTTTCATGAAGTTCATCGGTACCATCGCAAATTGCAAACTCGCTCCGCCGCCGAGGAAGATCACCGAATACTCTTGCGCCGAAAGCCCGGCAATGGCAAGCGCATCCCTTTCCGCATCTTGAATCACCGCATCGAATTCTTTGGAGCGATGGCTGATTTCCATGATGGAAACGCCAACGTTGGCGAAGTTCATCACGGCGTCGCGGGTTTCTTCCAGCACGGAAAAGGGAAGCACGGCCGGACCTGCAAAAAAATTATGTGCTCGATTGGTCATGGAAGTCTCCTTGGTCATCTGTTGGTAGGTTGCAACATTACCTGCCTGCTCCATAAGGAGTCTGGCGAAGCCATCACTTCGTGACTTCGGACCGGCAGGCGTCAAACGCGACTGCAACATACGATTTTTTTCCCTTCAAGTCAGCACACGGCGCTCGTTGCTTCTCCATCATTTTTTGGCTTAATTCACTCTGGCTGTACCACATCAACTTGACCAATCGCATCCATTGGGAGTAGACCATGAAAACAACGATCACCGATGTTTGGGGCCGCGAGATTCTTGACTCACGCGGCAATCCGACAATTGAAGTCGACGTAACGTTGGAAGACGGTACTGTTGGCCGAGCCGCAGTGCCGAGCGGCGCATCGACGGGGGAGAACGAAGCCGTCGAACTGCGCGACGGAGATGCAGCACGCTACAAAGGTAAAGGTGTACTGAAGGCGGTGGAAA
The DNA here is from genome assembly GCA_016218005.1 of Ignavibacteriales bacterium. GTDB lineage: Bacteria > Bacteroidota > Ignavibacteria > UBA10030 > UBA10030 > JACRFF01. Next base: position 1,206 of record JACRFF010000268.1, on the reverse strand, counting down.
ACGTCAACACAACGCTTTCCGACGAAGTTGTGGGTTTCGATGCGTTGGATCAAGTCGGCATCGACAAGATGATGATTCAACTCGATGGAACGCCGAACAAAGGGAAGCTCGGAGCGAATGCGATCCTCGGCGTGTCGCTGGCGGTTGCCAAAGCGGCCGCGCAGTCGATGAGAATGCCGTTGTATCGGTACATCGGCGGAACGAACGCGCGTATTCTTCCCGCGCCGATGATGAATATCTTGAACGGCGGCAAGCACGCGGATAATAATGTCGACCCGCAGGAATTTATGATCATGCCGCTCGACGCCCCGACGTTTGCCGAAGCGCTGCGGATGGGAGCCGAAGTTTTTCATTCGCTGAAATCCGTTCTTCATAAGAAAGGATACAACACTGCTGTTGGCGATGAAGGTGGATTCGCTCCCGACCTGAAATCGAACGTCGAAGCGATTGAAGTGATTCTCGAGGCGGTGGGGAAGGCAGGATACAAAGCGGGCGAGCAAATCTACATTGCGCTCGACCCGGCTGCCAGTGAGTTCTACGACAGCGAAAAAAAGCGGTACGTGTTTCACAAATCGGACAAATCGGAAAAGACCAGCGAGCAGATGGTACAATTTTGGGAAGGGTGGGTGAACCAGTATCCCATCGTCTCGATTGAGGATGGCATGGCGGAGAACGATTGGGAAGGATGGAAGATGTTGACCGATGCGCTCGGCAAGAAAGTTCAACTCGTTGGCGACGACGTGTTCGTAACGAACGTCGATTACTTGTCGAAAGGAATCGACCGCGGTGTGGCGAACTCGATTCTCGTCAAAGTAAATCAGATCGGCACGCTGACTGAAACGCTCGACGCGATTGAGATGGCAAAGCGTGCGCACTACACGACCATTCTCAGCCACCGTTCCGGCGAAACGGAAGACGCAGCCATTGCCGATATCGCAGTGGCGACGAATGCGGCGCAAATCAAGACCGGCTCGGCAAGCCGCACCGACCGCATTGCGAAGTACAATCAGTTGCTGCGCATCGAAGAAGAACTCGACACCAACGGCTACTATGCCGGACTCGGCGCGCTGAATGTGAAGTTCTGAGCGGCGACTTGAGATCTATGTGAACGTGGTGGACGATTCGCTAAACAACAATTCGTGTAACTTCGCGTTCTTGGTGAACTATGGGCACTAATATCAAATTCGGTACCGACGGTTGGCGCGG
>JACRFF010000270.1 GCA_016218005.1 Ignavibacteriales bacterium | reverse complement strand
CGAATGTACGCCATGGAAGGCAGGGGAACCGAGGTGCCTGTTACGGTCGTATCCTTGTAGAGCGTACGTGAGAACCGCACAGGATGGAATTGGTCGTCGATGCCTAATGCGGCATTTGAGTAATCCACCACAAGGGTGCCGAACGAAAGATTCTGCAATTGAAACTTGATGGCCGCCTCGTCGAATTGAAATTGCACAATGATGCTATCGTCCTGAAACATCAGTTCATCGTTCTCAAACGGACTGACCAAACGATACGTGTAGACGTATTTGTTCCCTTTGCCAGCGACAAATTGAGACGAGAGACCACATCCTGACACAAGAACCAGAAGAAGGAGTACCAACAACCTTCGGATATGGAATCTCAAACCGCTCATCTTCGAAGAAAGGTACGTAAAAATCTTTTACTTCAACATTATCATTTTCTTAGAGACCACCTTCTCTCCTGTCAGCAGCCGATAGATGTAGACGCCTGACGCCACCGGTTGGTTGATGTCATTGCGGCCATCCCATATCACTTTGTAGTGGCCGGCATCCCGATTCGTACGCTCGATCGTGCGAACTTTTTGACCAAGGATATTGAAGATCTGAATGGCCACACGAGGAACCTTTCCACCCACTTCCGGCACATCGTACTCAATCGTCGTCGTCGGATTGAACGGGTTGGGATAGTTTTGATACAGCACCCAATCCATCGGCAGCAACGGTATGACTTTGTCTACATTCGTCGAAGGCACGTACGTCGCCCGATTACCTTCCGTGCTGACGACAACGCTGTAGCTTGTTAACTCGCTCGTATCCTTCGCGCCAATCGCAAGACGGAAGAGCGCTCCGTAACCAGTATCAATCGGAGTATTGGTCAAGTTAAACAGCAAGACGCGAACCGTATCCGACTGAGATGCAACAAGCACGCTCATTTTGGATGCGCGCGAGAACACCACATCTGCCTTCGAGAGAGATACGGGATTTCGAAACTTCATCGTAATTTGGATGCCGCGTATCGGAACGCTGTTGATCAAATTGAACCGCACGCCGGTGTTTGTGAACTCGAACTTACCTTCCGTGGTTGCCGCCGCAAGCGCAGCCAGAGTATCGTATGCCGCCTTCAACTTCCGGTCGATCACCACCGGCGATTGCGTCTGCACCGCGGTCAACTCGGTGGAATTCATCATTCTCGACATTCCGCTTCCATCACCGAGGCCTTGCGGCAGAGGCACATTGGCCGCCCAGCGATCTGTCAAAAGCTTGGACTCGAGTATGACGAGGTCGAGAATATTGATCGCTCCATCCTGATTCAAGTCGGCGCGCATCGAATCGACGCCGGTCAGTCGAATTCGACCAATAATATGGTCGATCATTTGCGTCAGGTCGGCAATATCGATTCTGCCGCTGCTGTTCGGATCGCCTGGCGTAAACGTCGCCTTGCCGACAAACTTGGCTTGCGCAACACCGCCCAGGTAGGAAGTTACTTCGTACAATCCGGGCAGGTTGCCGAGCGTGAGATACACCGTCGCACGGCCTAGCGTATCCGTTGTATCGGCAACGGCGGTTAGACTATCATTCTGAGCGCCACTCGGCCACGCGGTGATTGCAAATTGCACCGGAGCCTTTGGCACAAGATTCTGTCCGATATCCATAGCGGTAACAACGAACGGCTTGAGCTGTTGCTCAACTTCCGCCGTATCTGCTTGCACGCTGGCGGCAATAAGCGTTCGTGCCGCACCGTACGTGGCTGTTGCAACAAACCGGATAGAATCGTTCGGCAAGAAGGACGACTTCGCCGTTACGACATACGTTCCGATCTTCGTTCCGAGCTTCAAGAGAACCGATGCTTTGCCGAAGTTGTCCGTTCGAGCCGAATCCACTGACAGCATCGTGCTATCGGCGTTTGCCGGCGTAACGACACTGAACCTCACCGGCGCTTGCGCCACCGGATTCCCACCTTGGTCGGCTATGAAGACGGTGAACGCCGTATCGATGTACTGGAGAATCGTCTTCCGTTGGTCTGGCGCCAAACGAGCGAGCGTCTTTGCTGCGCCGTGGAGCGCCGTTGCTGGGAATTGCCGCGACCGTCCAGCAAGTTTCTGTGAAGTTGCCGTTACGGTGTACGTCCCCACTTTGTCGCCAAGCGTCAGCCGCGTGGTTGCCATTCCGAATGCGTCGGTCGCTTGGAGCGTGTCGCTTAATGCGAATCCGGATGCCCCGGACGGTGTTGAGATCGTAAAGCGTACCTGCTCGCCGGCAATCGGATTTGCGCCGCGGTCAACAATTTGGATGCGGAACAACGAATCCAACGGTTGGAGTATCGGCTTCGTCTCGGCAACAAAGTTGATAGAATCCAATTGCGACGGCACGCCGGGATTTGCCTGAACGAAGAAGTCTTTTACCGCACCGGGCAGAGTATCTGCGGTCGCACTGACGTGGTAAGGACCGGACTTCAGTCCGAGACGGAATTGAGAACTGATCGTGCCGGCAGAGTCTGTCCATCCGCGCACGACGGTCAGCGAATCACCGACGGTTGATCCCGGCTTCACGCTGACGACAAAGTTCACCGGCGTGTTTGAGATTCCATTGTCGGCGCGATCGAGGATACTCACCGTGAACGGCGCAATCAGCGCACCGATCGTATCGACCACGGTGGCGGCATTATTTGCAATAAATTTCGCAGGCCGACCGGGGTTCGCCGTCGCCTTGAAGACGTGCTTCATCGAAGTATCGTTGGCGAGCGAAGCAGTCACGTAGTAATCTCTTGTGCGTTCACCCAACCTCAGTTGCGTCGTCGCGTAGCCGCTGTCGTTCGTGTTGGCGGATACCGTCGTCAGACTATCCAACGAGGAACCGGAAGGTTTCTGCGTTATTGCAAATTGTACCGCCTTACCCATAATGCCGTTGGTGTCGGCATCCGTAAGAATGAACACAAACGGATTCAGCGTTGCGGATATCGTATCCACAACGGCGTCGCCTTGACTCAACACCAACTTCGCGTATCGCGGAATCGCCCTGACCTTGATGGTATCTTTCACCAACGGAATGTTCGGAGAAGCGACCTCGACCCAGTACTCGCCGCTCTTGTTTCCAAACTGCAACTGCGTTCCAGCCAATCCAGAACTATTCGTGGTGTCGGTCGATTTCGTCAACGAGTAGCCGATTGCATTCCTCGGCCACTTCACGATGGTGAAGTTGAACAACACACCGGATACGACAAGATTGTTATCGTCCTTGGCAACCACACTAAACGGATTCAAAAGCGTTCGGACAGAATCAGGCTGACCGCCGCCATCCACAACCGCAAATTTGGTTGCCGTCATACCGGCACGGCCTTTCACCGTCGCTAAAACGCCGGGGAGCGATGGGAGCGACGCGGTTACTTCATAATCGCCCGAAGCATTTCCCAGCCGCAGTGTGGTCGAAATTGTTCCTGTAGAATCGGTCGTGCCCGTCGCCACCGTAAGCGAATCATTCGTTGCGCCTGTCGGTTTATTGGTAACGGCAAAATTCACGGTCGCGCCAGAGACCGGTTGAGCGAACGCATCTACCACGCGCACCACAAATGGGTCGAGGGGCGAGTTTG
>JACRFF010000269.1 GCA_016218005.1 Ignavibacteriales bacterium | reverse complement strand
TCGGTAAAGAAAATGGACGAGGGTGTCTTTTTCAATATATGGCACGGCTCTTAATGCGCTCATGAATCTGTCGACAACAGACATGCGCTCACCTTCTCCTCTGCCGTCCAATTCATGCAGGAATTCGACGAACGTTTGGGTGTTAGATAGTGATGCGGGCATTCAGCCTATCCCTCTCATATAATAGTAGTCCCCCTCCATCGCCATTATTTGAGCAGTGACATCCTCCTCACCTGCCTGAAAATCTTCGAAGGATCATCCACGCTCGTTGCTTCGAGCCGATAGAAATTAAGACCGCTTGCAACACCGGAAGCATCCCATTTCACAGACCTGAATCCTGCATCCTGAATTTCATCTACCACCACCGCCACTTCCTGCCCAAGCACGTTATAGACTTTGAGCGTCACATAACTGGAAACAGGCAACTGGAAACTGATAACAGTCGTTGGATTGAATGGGTTGGGATAGTTCTGTTCGAGCGCATAACTCGTCGGTATTTCTTTCTCTCCTGAGACGTTTCCATCCGGCGAAGGCGGAGGTAGCTCTGTGGTCAGCACAATCTTGATCTTACTCATTGCCGATGCCCCACCCGAAAATGAGAGAATCAGCATACCGCCATCGCTTACCTTCACCCAGTATGCTTTGCCGGGAAGTATGCTATCGGCTGTGACGTAGCTTCCGTCGTAGCCAAAGAACTGCGAGGTAACAAGACCGGGCGGATCAGAGGCGATGGTCGAGATGGGAACCGGTTGAGAAATTGAGCCAATCAAGTTCCAGCCTGGCTGGACGCTGATGCTGTCAGTGTTACGCATCTGCCCTGCCATCGATACGGTCTGTGCACTATCGAACTTCAGCCAGTAGCCAACGCTATTGGTGAGAGTGTCCTTCTGCATATACGTTCCCTGAAACGCGAATGCGGGAGATACCGCCATCGGAAAAAGCGTTGATTTCGTGTAATCATTCACGGTTACAGGAACAGAAAGCATATTCCAACGCCTGTCGACATTAACAGAAGCAACTGTAATTTCCGCCAATCCAATATTAAACACCTCCATCACTCCCCGATC
>JACRFF010000271.1 GCA_016218005.1 Ignavibacteriales bacterium | reverse complement strand
GATACGTTCACAACGCCGGTTGCCGCGCCGTACATTCCGTATCCTATCGGCGTTCGCTCGTACGCCCAGCGATGGCACAATATCCGATTTCTTGCGCGAGTGATTCGCGAACATCGCATCAATGTTGTGGTGGCGCATTCGCGCGCGGCCAGTTGGGTTGCTAACATTGCTTGTTGGATCACGCGCACTCCCTTTGTTTCCACCGTGCACGGCAAACAGCACCTGCACTTCAGTTCCACGGCGGTAAGCATCTACGGTCGTCATATCATTGCAATCTCGGAAAATCTCCGCCAGCACCTGATGAACGACTTAGGAATTTCTCCCTCGCATGTTGCGATGATCCCCAACGGCTTAGTGGTGGAACAATGGAACAAACCGAAACGCCTTCCCCACGAGACAGGTCCCTCACGCCGCTCACTTTTTAACGTTGATGGACGGACGCGCGTCCTTCTCTTGGTCGGGCGGCTTTCCGGACCGAAGGGGGATGTTGCCAAGTTTTTGATGACGCAAGTGCTTCCGCGTCTCCGGCGGCACATTCGTGTATCGCTCGCTATTGTCGGAGGAATGAAAATGAACGAAGACATTCCTCCTGCCATTGAATCTATCCGCGCATCGCACGGCACGTCGTCTGTTCTCCTGCTTGGTTTTCAAAAAGATATCAAGCCATACCTGTTCCATGCCGATGTCGTCATTGCGGCGGGGAGATCCGCCGTGGAATCCGCAGTTGCAGGCCGGCCAACCGTGGCATTGGGCGAAACGAACTATCACGGGCTCTTGACGCCGGAGAATCTGGAAGAGGCCATGTGCACCGAGTTTGGAGATCAGGGTGCGCTATCGATGCCCTCAGCCGACCGTGTTGCTGACGACCTATCGGCAATCTTGAAAAAGCCCAACGCTTCAGCAGTGCGGAGCGTGAGTATGAAGATGCGAGAGCGGTACGATATGCGTGCCATCGTTCCGCGCGTTCATCGAGTGTACACGAACGCCATCGTCGAAACACTTTCGCCGGCATCCATCCCGGTGCTTATGTATCATCGCGTCGTGCCCAAAGAGCCGACGGAATGGAAACACGGGATATGGGTGACGCGCGAACAATTCCGTACACAATTGGCGTCGTTGCGCCGCCGCGGCTTTCAGTCGGTTACATTCCACGACTATGCGAAATTCATGAAAGGAGAATTCTCATTACCGAAGAAGCCGGTAATGTTGACGTTCGACGACGGATACGAGGACAACTACACGGAGGCGTATCCGCTGATGGAAGAATTCGGGATGAAAGGAATTATCTATCTGGTTGCCGACCGCCGCCGAACGAATTTCTGGGTGCCGGAAGAACCAAACACGCCGCTCATGAGCAAAACGCAAATTCGTGAGATGGCAGTGAATGGCCACGAATTCGGGTCGCATACCATTTCCCATCTGCGGCTGCCGGAAGCCGACGGCAGAACGGCGGAGCGAGAGATCCGCGAGTCGAAAAATCGTTGCGAAGCGTTAGCGGGAAAAGAAGTTGTTTCGTTTGCGTACCCGTTCGGGGCGTGCAGTGAAGAAGCGAAGCGGCTGGTGCGCGATGCCGGCTATCAGTTCGCGGTGGCGGCGGATACGGGTCCGCTAAAATTTTATGATGACTTCTTTGAGATCCGCCGGGCGCAGGTGTTTCCGTGGACGAACGCGTTTGGATTCTGGAAGAAGACTCAGCCGTGGTACATTCGCTACAAGGCCCGCAAACACTCTGGCAAGTGAACTACACCTCGACAGCTTTCCGCAGCGAACTCATCTGATCGGCATTGCCAATCATAATCAGCGCATCGCCAACGGCAAGAACAAAATCATCACTCGGGTGGAACGTAAAGTGCTCGTCGCGCTTTACGGAAACCAACATCGCGGCGTGGGTGTTCAGCACGTCGCACTCACGCAGCTTTTTGTGTGCAAGACCTGAACGGGAAGTGATGTTTACTTCCTCAACGCGCAGGGTAGAATCTTCACGCAACATTTTGTCAAGAAACGTTGTCGTGGCCGGACGGATAAGCTCGGAAGCCATCCGCAATCCGCCGATAAAATTCGTAGAGACGATAGCGTTCGCGCCGCTGCGCATAAACTTATCCCGCGACGTCACCTCTTCCACCTTGGCAATGATGCGAAGATGGGGATTCAATCCGCGGGCGGTGATTACAACAAAGAGGTTGTCTTTGTCGGTCGTAAGCGTGGAGACCAGTCCCTTTGCTCGTTCGATACCGGCCGCCTTCAGCGATTCATCGAGCGTTGCATCCCCCTCGATCACCAGCACGTCGTGTTCCAACAAATGCTGTGCTTTTTCATGGTTCATCTCGATCACGACACAAGGACGCTTGGTGCTTTGAAGCTCTGCCAGCGTGTGTGTGCCGCTCTTGCCGGCGCCGCAAAGTATGTAGTGTCCCGACAATTTGCCGATCTTTTTGTTCATTGTTCGCCTCCGAAGTAAGCCCGTCATCTCTCCTTCAACAATAAAAGCCGTCACTTCCGTAAGTGCATAGAGAATGATACTCATCCCGCCGAGGATCATAGCCATCGTGAACACGCGGCCGCCGGTAGAAAGCGGATGCGTTTCGCCGTATCCTACGGTAGCAAGCGTAATGACCGTCATATAGAG
>JACRFF010000264.1 GCA_016218005.1 Ignavibacteriales bacterium | reverse complement strand
TGATAGCCGCCGAGCGCAACATAGGTGTCGATCTTGTGCAGGTCTTTGATGCTGGGAAGGATGACCGGGTCCCAAACGATAGTTCTATCCGGATCGTAAGGCTGCTGAATCATTTCAAATCTTCAATAATGTGGTCGAGCTTCGCCGTGGTCAAATTTTCGTAGTACTCTTCGCCGATAGCTAACATCGGAGCTGTGCCGCACGAACCCATGCATTCGACTTCGGTCAACGTCCACTTTCTATCCGATGAAGTCCCACCCATCTTGACTCCAAGCCGCCGCTCCAAATGCTCGACGATTTTGCCGGAGCCGCGAAGCATACAGGAAACGTTTGTGCAGACCTCGACGTGATGTTTGCCGGTAGGCTTTTGATTGAACATCGTATAAAACGTCACGACTCCCAAGATGTGGCCAAACGACACGTCGAGCAGACGAGCAACGTACTTCATGGTTTCTTCCGAAATAAAGCCGAATTGTTCTTGTGCGATCCAGAGTACCGGCAACGTCAGCGCCTGCGTCGTGGGATAGCGCTTCTTCAGATCTTCAATGCGTTGGAGATTCTTTTCAGTAAACACGATTTGCGTTTTTCGATTTGGTGATTTCTAATCTTGCAATTGTCAACATTCGACATTCGGCAAGCGCTCATTGGCGCTTACTTGTCCGCCTCGCCCATGACCGGATCGATGCTGCCAATGATGGCCACGACGTCAGAAATCATCGCGCCCTTCAACATCAGCGGCAGCGATTGGAGATTGACAAACGACGGAGAGCGAATCTTCATCCGCCACGGGCGTCCCTTGCCGTTGCTGTAGATATAGAAACCGAGCTCTCCCTTCGGCGCTTCGCCGCCGAAATAGACTTCGCCGACCGGCGGTTCGACACCGAAGTTGATAATCATAAAGTCGTGGATGAGTTCTTCCATCCGGGTGTAGATGCGTTCTTTGCGCGGCAAAACTTTTTTGGGTTTGAATACATTTACTTCGCCTTCCGGCATTTTGCCAAGACACTGTCGGACGATCTTGATGCTTTCTTTCATTTCCGCCATGCGCTGATAGTATCGCGCAAGCACGTCGCCGCCTTCATACACCGGCACATCGAAATCCAATTCGTGGTACACCAAGTAGGGATTCGCTCGCCGCAAGTCGTGGTTAATACCGCACGAACGAAGATTCGGCCCGGTCATGCCGAGGTCGATCGCTTGCTGAGCGGAGATACGGCCGATCCCGTCGGTGCGCTCGACAAAGATGCGGTTCTTGTTCAGAAGCTTTTCGCAGTCATCGATGTTGGCCGGAAACTCATCGAGGTATGTTTTCACCATCGCCAGCACTTCCGGCTTTACATCTTGCGCCACGCCGCCGATGCGCGTGTAGCTGGTCGTGAATCTCGCTCCGGCAATATTCTCGAAAATGTCGTACAGTTTTTCGCGTTCGCGGAACGACCACATGAAGACCGTCAGCGCACCGACATCCATGGCCAGCGTGCCAAGCCACAACAAATGCGACGACACGCGCGCAAGTTCCGAAATCATGGTACGGATGTACTGCGCGCGCCGAGGCGCTTCGATGCCCAACAGCTTCTCGACAGCTAAAGCATAGATGGTGTTGTTCGAGAGAGGCGAAAGGTAATCAAGCCGGTCGGTGTGCGGGATGAATTCGTGATACGAACAATTCTCCGCCAGCTTTTCATAGCCGCGGTGCAGGTATCCCAATTCCGGCACACAAGCCAACACGGTTTCGCCATTCAACTTCACCAACAACCGCAATACCCCGTGCGTTGCCGGATGCTGAGGACCCATGATGAGGATCATCTCGCTTTCAAGCGGATCGTCAAACTC
>JACRFF010000263.1 GCA_016218005.1 Ignavibacteriales bacterium | reverse complement strand
GCATCGCAGCGGGATTATCGGGCGAATGTATCGGTGTTGTTCGGGAACGAACAGCGGTAGTTTGAGAGAGGGTTATTGATTCAATGGAATCCCTCCGGCGGTCGTGTGAATGTTCGCCGGTTGAAAGGGTTTCGGCCGCTGAAGAATTCTTCGGCGGCCGGCATACTCACCAAAGATAGGTCCCGACAGAACCTGCCTGCAGGAACGAGGTGAATTCTTTCGACCCGTCTTTCACCGTGAATGCCTGAGTAGCAGTCCCGGCGTTCAGCACGACAAGGACCTTCTTCCCGTCCGTGCGGACGAAGGCGACATTGGTCAACGATCCCGGAACGGACGACTCGATCCTGACAGAGCCGGGACGAACGTGTTTTGCTGCGTGCGCAAGAATGTAATATGCGGGATTCCTCGTCACCGCATCACCGCTGAGCGTGAGCGCGCCCAGGCATTCTGAGCATCCTCCCGGCGTGTGCGGATCCTGATTCGGGTCGGCAGCGAGATTCCATTCGATCACATTCCGGCACCAGTTGCGTGTGGCTCCGATGATGAGCGTGCTGATATGCCACTTCAGATCGTTCGCAAAATTTCCCGGTGCGCCGATCCACTGTTCGGTGAAATACAGATTCTTGTCCGGGTGCGCATTGTGGACATCCGTCAGTGAATTGATATTTCCCCCGTAGAGATGGAAGGCGGAACCATCGATGTATTTCCGCGCTGCCGTGTCATTTAGAATGGAAATAGGATAATCGGTCCTATCCGCGTTGTGATCGTAGATGATGATCTTTGTATCAATATTATTCGCTTTGAATGCCGGTCCGAGATGATCCCGAACAAAGATATCCTGATCGGACGCCTGCATTACCATACTGGGATTGTTCCCGCCGTGAAGCGGTTCATTCTGTACGGTGATCGCATCGATGCGGATCCCTTCCGCCTTCATCTGCTGGATATACTTCACAAAATACTTCGCATATACTCCGTAATACTGCGGCCGCAGACTGCCGCCGATGGAATTCCCGTTCGTCTTCATCCATACAGGTGCGGACCACGGTGAACCAAGGATCAATATGTCGGGATTGATGGCGAGGATCTCCTTCAGGATCGGAATGAGATGCGTCCTGTCCGGATCGAGAGAAAAATTCGACAATGCCGTATCGGTCTGTCCCGCCGGAAGATCGTTATAGGAAAAGACCTTGGGGTCCAGATCCGAAGCGCCGATACTCACCCGCAGATAACTGATGCCGATATTGTTCCCGTCCACCGCGAACAATTCTTTCAGCAGCGCGGTGCGTGCTGTGCCGCTCATCTGATGCAGCAGCATCGCGCTCCCTCCGGTCAGCGCTGCACCGAATCCGTCGATGGGCTGGAACTTCTGCGATGCATTCACCTCGATGATGGAGACCGAACCGGTCGTTGTAACGGGCTGTGATGTATTCTGCTTTTGGAATTTCACGGAACCATCGGCATTCGACAGCCAGAACTCAAAAGAGGTCACCGCTGTGGCCGGCGGAGTATTCGCTGTTTCGGAATCGCAGGAGATAAAGAGTGTGAAAAGGATAAGGATGAACGGCATAAGTCTCATTGGAATGAACGTCTTGATGTTATAAAAGGATATGATTGTTTCAATGTGCTCCACAATATATCCACAATCAGGAAGAACATCCATAAAGAATTGACAGATAAGGATGGGATCATCTTCTTTGCCGTGGAGTGTGTATTTTTCCGGATGGCCGATGAAGAAAGAATATTCTTTCGCAGAAAACTTCCACACATACAGCCGAAGGATTCGATGT
>JACRFF010000259.1 GCA_016218005.1 Ignavibacteriales bacterium | reverse complement strand
CCGCGGATGACGTGCGTGATTCCCATACGATGGTCATCCACCACAACGGCGAGATGATAGGTGGGAAAGCCATCCGACTTGATGAGCACTTGGTCATCCAGCATCGTGAAAGAAATCGTTACATCGCCGCGGATGGCGTCGTGAAATGTCAGCTCGCCGCTCAAAGGAACTTTCATTCGAACGACGTGCCTCTCGCCCGCAGCCACTCGGCGTTCACTTTCTTCTCGCAAAACATTTCGGCAATGGCGGTCGTACCCCAATGATTGCTTTGCCGCCATTTGCTGCTGGCGCACGTGTTCCAACCGCTCCGGCGTGCAGAAGCAATAGTAGGCGTGGCCGTTGCGAATCAGTTCGTGCGCGTGCGTGCGATAGATTGGAAGACGTTGAGATTGAATGTAGGGACCGAATCCGCCATCGCGGTCGGGTCCTTCGTCATATTCAATTCCCGACCACTTCAGCGTTTGTATCAAATTCTCGACCGCGCCTTCCACCTTTCTGGATTGGTCGGTGTCTTCAATGCGCAAAACAAACCTGCCGCCATTGCGCTTGGCAAACAAGTAGTTGTAGAGCGCCGTGCGCAAGCCGCCAACGTGCAAATAGCCCGTCGGACTTGGAGCAAATCGAACTCGAATTTGATTGGACATAGAGAATATCAAGACTGCACATCAGTCATCCCGAGTTTGGGGATGACTTCAGGAACGTGTGCACAAACCACGCCCGTCCGCCTCCCCGAAGGGGTCTGGCGCCCGCCTTGCCACGAGGCAGGAAGTCATTCCCGAAGGGATCCCTTTGGGACACTTCGTGACTTCAGACAGGCGGACTGTCGATGAACTAAAATACTCAAATCGGTTTTGAGATTCAATTTGAGACTTGCGATGCGTACATTGATTCAGACGATCAAAAGGAATGATTATGAAACCTTGGCGCTTGCAGGAGCTAACGTTGGTCGAAGCGCAGTCCGGCAAGTTTGATGTCGCCATTCTCCCCGTCGGCTCAACGGAAGCCCACGGAAAGCATGTTCCCTACGGCTCGGATACATTGCACAGTGCCGCTATCGCCGACAAAGTGTGTGAGATGGCTACGTCAAAGGGGGCACAAGTGATCCTGCTGCCAACCATCCCGTACGGCGTGCAAGGAAACACCATGGGCTTTCCGCTTACCATCAATGCGCGGCAATCGACCCTCGACACATTGATTCGTGAGATCATCGGCTCGCTGGAATTTCACGGCGTCAACAAGCTTGTCATCATCAACGGCCACGGGGGAAATGATTTCAAGCCGCTGCTCCGAGACGTTTACGGAAACACCAAAGTGTTTGTCTGTTTGGTAGACTGGTGGAAAGTTGGAGGCGACAAGGCGAAAGAAATTTTTGAAATCCACGGCGAACACGCCGACGAAATGGAAACCAGCGTCGGGCTTTCACTCTTCGGTGATTTGATACATCTCGAACGCGCCGGCGACGGGTCGACGGCTCAATCGAGATTCGAGGCAATCAACAAGGGATGGGTATCGATTGCCCGACCGTGGCATCTTGTAACGAAGGATTCGACACACGGCAATCCGCGGAAAGCAACGAAAGAGAAAGGCGATCGGTATGTGGCTCTCGTCGTCGAGCGATTGACGGAGTTTGTGGTCGCGCTCTCGCGTGAAACAATGGACGAGCGATTTCCCTATTGATCTCCCCGCAGCGTACAGTTGATTTTCGTTGCGACGCTTCCTACTTTGTTCTCAATTCAAATTCAACTCTAAGGAAAAAATCATGACTCAAGCACTTCCTGTCGTTCCCAATTTCATCAACGGAAAGCAACGCGCCGCCGACAAAGCCGAGTTGCTGACGAAATACAATCCTTCCACCGGCGAGCCGATGGCTTCCGTTCCGCTTTCCACAATGAAAGAAGTTGACGAAGCGGTGAAAGCGGCACAGCAGGCGCAGGCTGGCTGGGCAGCGACGCCGATCAAAGAGCGTGTGCAGGTGTTCTTCCGCTACAAGCGGCTGATGGAAGAGCGGATGAAAGAACTTTCCGACCTCGTGCACGAAGAGAACGGCAAAACGTACGCCGAGTCGGTTGCCGAAGTGGAAAAAACAATCGAGCTGACTGAGTTTGCCTGTTCGATGCCGCAGCTTGCCGCGGGAGAATTGTTGGAAGTTAGCAAAGGTGTCGAGTGTAGAATCAATCGCTATCCGGTCGGCGTGGTCGCGTGTATTACGCCGTTCAACTTTCCGAACATGGTTCCGAATTGGACGATCCCGAACGCAATCGTTCTTGGCAACGCGATGATCTTGAAACCGTCCGAGCTGGTTCCGTTCAGTTCGATTCGCATCGCAGAGTTGTTGAAGGAAGCCGGGCTTCCCGACGGTATCTTCAATGTCGTCAACGGCGGGCAAGCAGCCGTCGAAGCCATCTGCGACCATCCCGGCATTCACGCGCTGACGTTTGTCGGCTCCACCAAAGTTGCTAAGATCGTCTACCAGCGCGCAACGTCGCACTACAAGCGCGCGTTGTGTCTTGGCGGAGCGAAGAATCATCTCATCGTTCTGCCGGATGCGCACGAAGAGATGACCGCATCAAATGTTGCGGCTTCGATGAGCGGCTGCGCGGGTCAGCGCTGCATGGCGGCTTCTGCGATGGTAGGGGTTGGAAAGATCGATCACATCATCGAGAAACTCTGCAACGAAGCGCGAAAGATCGTGCCCGGAAAAAATCTCGGCGCCGTCATCTCAAAGCAAGCAAAAGAGCGAATCGAGCGATACATCACCGAAGCTGGGCAACAAGGCGCAAAAATCTTGGTTGATGGACGCGGCGCGGTGGTGGCGGGAAAGGAAAATGGATTCTACGTCGGCCCTACCGTCATCGACCACGTTCGTCCCGACATGAAGATTGCGCGGGAAGAAGTGTTCGGTCCGGTGCTTTCCATCATGCGCACCGAAACGGTGGAAGAAGCGATACAAATTGAAAACGCCAACCCGTACGGCAACGCGGCTTCGGTCTTTACGCAGAGCGGCGGGATTGCACGATATGTGGCTGAACACGCCAGCGCCGGAATGATTGGCGTGAACATTGGCGTGCCGGTTCCTCGTGAACCGTTCTCCTTCGGCGGATGGAACGAATCGAAATTCGGCGCGGGAGATATTACCGGCAAAAGCTCGATTGAATTCTTCACGAAGCCGAAGAAGACAACGGTGAAGTGGAATCCGGAAGCAAGAAGAAACTGGATGAGCTGAGAGATGGTTCAAGTTGCAAGATTCAGGATTG
>JACRFF010000267.1 GCA_016218005.1 Ignavibacteriales bacterium | reverse complement strand
GGGGTGTCCCTTCTCTCTCAAGGGAGAAAAGAAGCCATCAAGCGGTCGGTGCTCGATAAAGGCCACGCGCAGGAAGTTCAATCGTTCATGGAATCTCTCCGCGCTGGCGGCGCTTCTCCGATTCCATTTGAGAGCATCATTGCGACAACGAGAGCAACGTTTCGGCTTGTCGATTCACTCAAGCTCGGGCTTGCGCTCGACGTGTAACATCATTCATTCTTATGGAAAGGATACAACTTGTCGGTTCTTCAAGCCACCATTCTCGGCGTTCTACAAGGATTTGCCGAATTCCTTCCCATCAGCAGTTCGGGGCATCTCGTTCTCGCACAGCATCTGCTGAACATAACCAACGGCAACGACTTTACCTTTGATGTGTATGTCCACTTCGGCACATTGCTGAGCGTCGTCGTTATTTTCTGGCGCGACATTGTGGATATTACGAGGGCGATGTTGCGGGCGATTGTTTCGTTTCGATGGAAGGAACAGTACGATACGAACGAGCAAGTACGACTCGGATTTGCGTTGGCGGTAAGCACAATTCCGGCGGGGGTGATCGGCGTGCTGTTCCACGATGCGATCAAAGAAGCATTCAACGACCCGAAGTTGGTTGCCATGAATCTTGTCATCACAGGGTTGATTCTTTTTCTCACCAAACTTGCAAAACCGACGGAAGGAAAAAAAGCCGGCATCGTTGCAGGATTGGTTGTCGGCATTGCGCAGGCGGTGGCAATACTTCCGGGTATCTCCCGGTCTGGCTCGACGATCAGTACGGCGATGTATTTGAAAATTTCGCCGGTGCAAGCCGCTCGATTTTCGTTTCTGATGTCGATACCGGTCATTGCCGGCGCCGCATTGCTCGAAACGAAAAATCTGGTCAAACATGGATTCGACGTGGGTATCGCGCCGTTGGCCGTTGGAACAATCGTCTCCGCCATCATGGGATACTTCTCCATTAAAGTTTTGCTTGCGGTGTTGCAGCGCGGCAAATTGAGTTGGTTTGCGATCTATTGTTTGACGGTAGGCGTGTTAGGCATTCTTTTCATTTCTTAGCAAGGAGGATGTATGTATCGGTGGATGAAGCTGGGTGTGTTGCTTGTTGTGGTTGTTGGGATCACGGTGTGCCAAATCCCGAAGGGACAAGTCAAAAAAAAATCTGAAACGTCAAAAAGGAAATCTATGATCGCCGTTCTCGAAACCAACGTGGGAACAATCGAAATCGAACTCTTCGAGCACGACGCTCCCAAAACCGTCAAGAATTTTGCCGGCCTTGCCGAACAAGGGTACTACAACGGCATTATTTTCCATCGCGTGGTTCACGGGTTCGTCATTCAAGGCGGAGATTCCACCGGCACGGGCACCGGCGGACGCAGCATCTACGGCAGCGGCTTTGAAGACGAACTGAACCCCAACGCTCCTTCGTACCAGGAAGGATACAAACACGGTACGGTTGCGATGGCGAACCGCGGACCCAACACGAACACAAGTCAGTTCTTTATCTGTCTTGGCGACCTTCCGCTGCCGAAAGCGTACACGATCTTCGGCAAAGTGGCGAAAGGTCTTGATGTGGTTGACCTCATCGGAAAGACAAAAACCGGACCGATGGACCGACCCGAAGCCAAAGTGGTCATGAACAAAGTGTACGTCAAGAAGCCGCAATAAACGTCCGTGGCAGAAATTACTCCAGACGATTTTCTCGACCGAGTAGCTGCCGGCAAAATTCCGCCGGTGGTCTTCTTGTACGGCGAGGAAGATTACAAAACAGAGGAGTGTGTCAACGCCGCCATCGCCAAAACTCTTGATGAGAGTTCCAAAGGATTCAATCTCGACGTCCTCTACGGAAGCAAAGCAGCCGCGAAGGATGTGCTCGCCATTGCGACCTCATTTCCGATGATGTCCGAACGGCGAGTGGTGGTGGTGAAGGAGTTCGAGCGTCTCGTGATCGGCGACTCGGCGAGGACGTTGGTGATGTCCTACGTCGACCGCCCGCTAGAATCAACGGTATTGCTTTTGGCAGCAGACGACCCCGATCTCCGCAAAAAGCCATTTGCCGAGCTTAAGAAGAAAATCGACGCCGTGTATTGCAAGCCGCTATGGGAGAATCAAATTCCGCCGTGGGTCTTTTCGTACGTCAAAAAACACAAGAGAAACATCGATGACGGGGCGTGCCATATGTTGGCTGCCTATGTGGGAACATCCTTGCGCGCGCTCAGCAATGAGATTGAAAAGCTATTCATCTTTCTTGGAGATCGAACCGACATTACGGTCGACGACGTAACTTCGGTCGTGGGAGCGACGAAAGGTTTTACGGTATTCGACCTCCAGCGCGCGGTAGGGAAGAAGAATGTCAAAGAAGCCACGACGATTGCGCAACGGATGAT
>JACRFF010000266.1 GCA_016218005.1 Ignavibacteriales bacterium | reverse complement strand
TGGCGCCACCGTTGTTGCACTTCTCAGCCCCAATGGAAATTGGTTCTATGTGGTGTTCTTTCTTGTCGGGGCTAACACCGGAACAGAAATGATGGCGCGCTATAACTTTGCCGGCGATTGTTCAACCGAAAGCACACGCGTGATGTACGTCGGCGTGATGAATGTCTGCCTTGTCCCGTGCTACGTTGTCAATCTTGGCGCCGGCTGGTTGGTTGAACACTTCAACGTCGAACTCGTGTTCGTGGTTGGCATCATCTGCTCAAGCCTCGGGTTGGTATCGCTGGCAACGGTTTCCGAGCCCCGCCAAACCCGGCAGCTTGCGCTTTCTTCGAAATAGTTTTACTTTTTTGTGCCTCCAATAGCTGAGGGTGTTTTTCCGTGTATGAACGTTGTCTAAATGAAGCTGAACGCGTCCTTGCCGGCCACAAGAACATACTCGTGCCGGTGAAGGAAGTGTGGGGGATCGTGCAAAAAAGATGTTCTGCCGTCGGAGCGGAGACTGCCGGGCTTGCCGACTTTACCGCGATGCTGGAAGCTGACCCGCGATTTGAACTCATCCCTGCACAGGCCGAGGATTCGGATTTCAAATCACAGCAGGATGAAGATGGTGAAATGGAACAGATGGGAATTCACGAAGAAGATCAGGTCAAGCTGCGTCGCATCAAGATTGCAAAAGAGGAAGTTGACGAAAGTCCGGCTGTTCACGTGAAGGGATTGGGAGTTTCATCACAAGCACCCGTTGCGCATAAAGGAACGGGAGCGAAAAAGAAGACTCGCAGAACTCTTTCGGCTGCCAAGCGGCGGACAAAGAAACCGGTACGAAAACCATCGAGCGATCGAAAGAAACGCTCGGGCGCCCTCCGCAAGCCACGCCGATGAAAGGCGACCCACAGCGCGAGTGGACTATCCGCGAGCTGATGAAGCTTGCGATCTCTCATCTGCAGACCAAGGGGATCGACGAAGCGCGCTTGAATGTCGAACTCCTTCTTGCCCACACGCTCAACATTGCCCGCATCAATCTCTACACGCAGTTCGAAAGAATCCTAACCGATGACGAGGTGAAGGCGTTTCGGTCTGTGGTGGAACGACGGCTGAAGCGCGAGCCGGTTCAGTATATCATCGGCAGCGCGAATTTCATGGGGATCCCGCTCTTCGTCAATCAGCACGTCCTCATTCCGCGTCCGGAGACGGAAACTCTTGTTGAGCAAGTGATGTTGATCTGCCGCGATCTGCAATCCAACAAGGAGATACGACTGCTCGATATCGGAACCGGTTCCGGCAATATCCCGGTTGCCGTGGCAAAGTTTGTGAAAAACGCCTCCTGCGTTTCCGTTGAGAGCGACCGCCGTTGTATCGAACTTGCCGAAGAAAATGTTCGACGGTATGGATTGGGCGATCAGATCCGATTGCTGCAATGCGATGTGTTTGCCGATGATTGGACGAAGGGAATGCGAGGGTTTGATATTCTCGTCAGCAATCCGCCCTATGTTTCCGTGGACGAATGGGAATTTCTTCAGCCGGAAGTACGGCTCTTCGAGCCGAAATCTGCCGTGACGGATGGAGATGACGGCCTTCGATTCTATCGCCGGCTTGCATCGCTCGGACGCAAACTCCTTGTCTCATCCGGAATAATTCTGTTAGAGGTCGGCTTCGGCCAGGCCCAAGCTGTCATGAATTTGCTCACCGCCTCGGGATACTTCGATGTTAAAGTCCAATCCGACCTTCAAGGAATACCGCGGGTGGTCGCAGGTGCGGTTACCGCTTCGGATTTTTCCCTCAACTGACGTCGTGCGAGCGCTCATCCAACGCGTAAAACAGTGCCGCGTGCTTGTGGAAGGCAAGTCGGTTGCCTCTGCCGGCGCCGGATTGTTGATTCTTCTCGGCGTTAAAACGGACGACGGTGATGAAGATGCGAAGTATCTTGCAGCGCGTTGCGCGGCCCTTCGTGTCTTTGACGATGCAGAAGGAAAGATGAACCTTTCGCTCCGCGATGTGCGCGGCGAGGCGGTCGTTGTTTCTCAATTCACTCTCTACGGCGATACGCGGAAGGGAAACCGACCGAGCTACACCGATGCGGCGCCTCCGGCTTTGGCCGAGCGGCTCTACGAGGCGTTTGTCGCATCTCTGCGGAATGACCTCGGAGATGCTCGCGTTCAGACCGGCGTCTTTCGCGCTCTGATGGATGTCCATTTGGTGAACGACGGCCCTGTTACCGTGATGGTTGAAAGCAAGCCACCGGCGTCGGCCTCATCCAACCGTTAGCACCTTGCGCGTTATACTCGTCTTTGTTGATGGACTTGGCATCGGGAAGGAAGACCCCGAGGTCAATCCGATGTTCTCCTCCAGACTTCCTCTGCTGTCTGAGTTGTGCGGCGGCAAGCTTCCGAGTTCCCAACACAAGCAATTCAATTCCCAGCGGTCGGTTCTCATTCCCGTCAACGCCACTCTTGGTGTTCCGGCTCTTCCGCAAAGCGGCACCGGTCAGGCGGCCATTTTTACCGGAGTGAATGCCGCGAAAACATTTGGCAAACACTTCGGTCCGTATCCACCGTTAATGCTGCATCCGATCATCGGAGAAAAAAATATTTTCCGGCGCCTGACGGATCGGGGGAAGCGCGCGACGTTTACGAACGCTTTTCCCAAACGTTTTTTTGAATACACCGAGAGCGGGACGCGCCGGCTTACGGTTACAACACTGGCGTGGATGATGTCGGGATTCAAGCTGCTGACCGCCGAAGCGTTGCAAGAGAATCGCGCCATCTCCGCCGATTTTACTCGCGACAAGTGGCCGGAACTCGGACACCCGGAGATCGAACCGACGACGTGCGAAGAAGCGGGCGAACATTTGTGGAACATTGCGCGCGACAACGACTTCACCTTGTTCGAGTATTGGCTTACCGATCACGCAGGACACAGCCAAAAAAAGGAGTTTGCGGTGGAAGTGTTGGAGCGACTCGATCTGTTTCTTTCCGGATTCTTCCGGAACTTTGACTTTGACGATTCATTGTTTGTTCTGGTCAGCGACCACGGCAACATTGAAGACCTCTCAACGAAATCTCATTCGCGAAATCCCGTTCCCTGCATCTTAGCCGGGAATAAATCACACGAAGCATCACAGCGCATCAAAAGTCTGGTGCATATCACGCCAACCATCCTGAGTGTGTTGTCATAACCGTGGAAGCCAGTTGGTTTCAAACAAGGCCTGCTCTTCGGTTAGCGCTCCTCGTTGTAATTGGAATTCTTGCCGCTGCCTTGGTTGACCTTCCGCCTTTGGCGTATCTGTCTGTTACAGTTTCAATTCTTGCCGCAACGCTGGTTGCCCAACGGTTAGCGCCGCACACGTGGGCAATTGTTCTCTGGCATCTGTTGATGATATCGGCGGCGGCCACTCTGCACACCTACCACGAAGTTCGCTCGAAAGAACAAATCCTCAATCCGCTTGAATCGGATGAGGCAATAGCATTAGCAGGAACAGTCGCTTCGGAAACCGAGCGACACGGAAAACGAAACAGCTTCATTGTAGAAACGGATTCGATTCAACGCCACGGCGTGTGGCGGCCGGGAACGTGGCGTGTGCTTGTATCTTCTTCGGCGAGTCTTGATTCTGCGACACGCGCCAAACTCGAGATTGGAAGACGAGCAACGCTCCGAGCAGAGCTTCGTCAGTTTCCACGTCCGCGCAACCCCGGCGAATTCGATTACGGAAAATTTCTCACGCTGAACAACGTGCAAGGAACGGCCACGCTCGCAGGTTGGAGCGAGGTGGAGATCGACACAACGCCCCTGCCGATTTCGCTTGCAGGCGCAGTGGCAGCAACGCAGCAGATGTTGTATCGGACACTGGAAGATTTGCATCCGCAGGAGGCAGCAAGCTTTCTCAAAGGCATTGTCCTCGGCTATCGTGCAGATCTATCAGCCGATGTGAAACAGTCGTTTATCGACACCGGAACGATCCATATACTTGCAGTCTCAGGGTCGAATGTTGCAGTGGTCGCGCTCATATTTATCGCGACGCTGGGTTTTTTTCGGCTGAGCAAACGCTTGACAACGGTGCTTGCTATCGGCGGTCTTGTGGTTTACATGCTCATTACGGGTTCGAGTCCTTCGGTGGAACGCGCCACCATCATGGCCATCGTTATCATAGCCGGCGCGTTGTTTGAGCGAACGTCGGACATCTACAATTCTTTGAGCGTTGCCGCGCTGGCGCTGCTTGTGTTCAACACCAATACCTTGTTCGACGTCGGGTTTCAATTGTCGTTTGCGGCGGTACTATCGATTGTGTATTTCTATCCAAAGCTCGAACGCCTCATTACGTTGATACCGGAACGGTTTGAAGAAATCAAAGCTGTCGATCTTGGCCTCAAACTTTTTGCCGTTTCGCTGGCGGCGCAACTTGGCACATTGCCGTTCACGGCGTACTACTTTGGAAGAGTGTCGGCAGTATCGCTGCTTGCCAATCTCATTGTAGTTCCTTTGGCCGGGCTGAATACGTTCATCGGTTTTGCCGAACTTCTTTTCTATCCATTCAGCATGTGGTTAGCGCACACGTTTGCATTCGTCAACGACGTGCTCATCGATTTTTTACTCCGGTTCGTGCAAATTGCGGCAAGCGTTCCGCATGCGGTTGTCGAAGTCGCCAATCCAAGCCTCTCTTCCACTGCGATGTATTACGTGGCCGTGGTCGGTCTCTTTGGGCTTTTCAAGGAACGAACTGCCAAATGGGTGGTGCTCTCTTTTTTGTTGGCGGCAAACTTGTTGGTGTACGTTCCACTATGTAGCGCCAGCGGTACAGCGCTTCGCTTGACAACAATCGACGTGGGGCAGGGCGACGGATTGCTCGTTGAGTTTCCGAATGGCAGGGCAGTGTTGCTCGATGCCGGACCGCTCTCGACTGGATTCGATGCAGGCCAGCGGTTTGTCGTGCCGTTGTTGAAGAAAAAGGGAATCGATCGCCTTGAAGCACTCATCGTGTCGCATCCGCACAGCGATCATATTGGCGGAATGAAGCATGTGCTAGCCCACGTGAAAGTCGGCCGATTCTTGTACTCCGAATCGCAAGGAGAGTCGGCGCTCTCGCACGAGACGATTGCGTTGGCGGAGTCGTTAGGTTGCAAGCTGGAACAAGTTGCATACGGCACGACGGTGGTTGTCGATTCGATGTGCAGGCTGTATGTTCTTCACCCGCGCCTGCCGGAAGACAGCACGCGTAATCTGAACAATGCCTCGCTTGTTATCAGACTTCAATATGGGAACACTTCGGCGCTGTTGGTCGGCGATAGTGAAGCGGAAGTAGAGGAAAAATTAGACCGGCGATACAAGCCCATGCTATCGGCTGATATTCTGAAGGCAGGCCATCACGGCAGCAAGACGAGTTCCAGCGAAGAGTTCATCGATGCAGTGCGCCCGAAGATGGTCTTGATTTCCGTCGGAGAAAAGAACAAGTTCAAACACCCCTCTCCGATTGTCTTAGAACGTTTCAAGGTGCGAGGGGTTGATATTCATCGCACAGACCGCGAAGGGGCGATAGTCGTTGAGTCGGATGGAGTGGGCTGGAAAATTATCGATTGGAGGCATTGAGGATTAACACATGGATGAGATCAAGAAACAACTCAAGAACTGGGAGGCCAATCTGGTCGAACCCGCGTTGAACAAAGCCCCCGAGCGCAGGAAAAAATTTGCGACGGATGCCGGCATGGAAATTCAACGACTTCATATTCCCACAAGCCGCGACTATAAGCAGCAAGTTGGATTTCCCGGAGAGTTTCCGTTTACGCGCGGCGTTTATCCGACGATGTATCGCAATCGATTCTGGACGATGCGCCAGTATGCGGGTTTTGGCACGGCGGAAGAATCCAACCAGCGCTACCGGTATCTCATTGCTCACGGCACCACAGGCTTATCCGTTGCATTCGACCTGCCGACTCAAATGGGATACGATTCCGACCACGCCATTGCGGAAGGCGAAGTCGGGAAGGTGGGAGTGGCGGTCGATTCGCTGGAAGACATGGAGCGGTTATTTGCGGGCATCGAATTGCAAACGGTTACAACCTCGATGACCATCAACGCAACGGCGGCGATTCTGCTGTGCCTGTATGTGGCAGTTGCCAAGAAACAAGGAGCCGACCTTAGAAAAATTTCCGGAACGATCCAGAACGACATTTTAAAAGAATACGCCGCACGAGGAACACACATCTATCCGCCTGCTTCATCCATGCGGCTCGTAACGGACGTTTTCGAGTGGTGCAGTATGCATCTTCCCAAGTGGAACACGATCTCGATCAGCGGATACCACATACGCGAGGCAGGGTCGACTGCGGTGCAGGAGGTTGCGTTCACCCTCGCCAATGCGTGCGCCTATGTGCAAGCCGCCATCGACCGCGGCTTGAACGTGGATTCATTTGCCGGACAACTATCGTTTTTCTTCAACGCGCATAATAATTTCTTAGAGGAAGTCGCCAAGTTCCGAGCGGCTCGGAGAATTTGGGCACGACTTATGCGTGAGCGATTCGGAGCGAAGGCGGCGGAAAGCATGAAACTTCGCTTTCATGCCCAGACCGGCGGTTCCACGCTCACGGCTCAGCAAATCGATAACAACATCGTACGCGTTACCCTGCAAGCGCTGGCGGCTGTGCTTGGCGGCTGCCAATCGCTGCACACCAACTCGCGGGATGAAGCGCTCGCTCTTCCCACAGAAGAGTCCGTTCGCATCGCGCTTCGTACGCAGCAAATCATTGCGCACGAATCCGGCGTGGCAGACACGATTGACGCCCTCGGCGGCTCGTATGTCGTCGAAGATATGACGGATGAGATTGAGCGGCGCGTATGGAGTTACTTGACGAAGATTGATGAGATGGGCGGCGCCGTCAAAGCCATTGAGCAGCAGTTCTACCAAAGCGAGATTGCGGAAAGCGCCTACCAGTACCAGATGGCTATCGAGAACAAAGAAAAGATCATTGTGGGGGTCAACGAATTCATTGCGGAAGAAGGCCCGCCTCCGAAACTTCTGCACATTGACGACACCATGAGAGATCGTCAGATCGATCGATTGAGACAACTGAAATCTCGGCGGGAAGCAAAAAAAGTTGCAGCGGCGCTTGCGGAAGTACAACGACGGGCGGCAACATCAGAGAACA
This sequence comes from Ignavibacteriales bacterium, assembly GCA_016218005.1. Lineage (GTDB taxonomy): Bacteria > Bacteroidota > Ignavibacteria > UBA10030 > UBA10030 > JACRFF01. The sequence continues at coordinate 895 of JACRFF010000266.1, read as the reverse complement.
TGATTCCCGCAATCTTGTCCGCGGTTGAATCCTACGCCACCGTAGGAGAAATATCGGATGCACTGCGAACAGTGTGGGGTGAGTACCAGAATTGAACCTTGATTCTTGGTCGTGAAAATCCTATGATTGTTGTGTCGCCAAACTCAACCGGACTATTTATCGAACTTTGTTAATGCCTTAGGAGCCAGATGCTCCGACAAATTCATCATCCTCGTATCGACGTGAAGTCGGGAGGAGATAGGTGTTGTTGCATTCCGAAATTTTCCGTGCGATTTCCTCTGCGGGGATATGCAACCCGCCTCCTCTCCATTCTTACGACTGTTATTGTAGTGATTGACCTTTCGGTCGTCAATGCCCAGAACAGACGCATGTTGATCGAGGGAAATGTTCAGGTCGATGGGTTTGTGCTTTCCTCGTCATCGACCTATAGAATTCTTCGAAGTGATTCGACCATTGCCGCCTCGGCAACTCCCTATAGCTCGAGTGCAAAGCTGTTTGCCATTCGCATTTCAAATGCAGATGGTTTTGCTGAAGGAGATCGAATTCTGTTTCGCGTCGTGGTTTCCAAACGAGATTCGTTCATTGCGCGAACGCTCGGTCCGGGATTGACATTTCGCGGAACCGATGCGCCGGAGTCGCCGCCGGTCTACACTGTGAATTTGTTTCGCAATCACCCGCCGTCATTTCGAAGGACCATTCCCGATACCGGCATTTCCGAAATGCAGCCGTTGCGGTATCGAGTGATTGCCAGCGACCTCGACGCTGACACCGTGCGATATGAGTTGGTGCAGGCTCCCTCAGAGACATCGATCAATCCATTGTCGGGTCTGGTAACGTGGACGCCATCGTACGACGACGCCGGGATCCAACGGTTTGTTGTTGAAGCTTCGGACGG
>JACRFF010000262.1 GCA_016218005.1 Ignavibacteriales bacterium | reverse complement strand
GCATCGCATCAAGAACTACTACGCTTCTGGCGACGATCTTGTTGTTTTTATCAAATACCTCTAGGGAGGGCTGACACCTGTATGGAACTCTGGCAACAGATGCTTCGACAAAGCATCGATAGCGGAAAGGACCTTGTCGAGCGGTTTGGATTCGACCCCTCGACGGCGGAAAAGCTCAACAATTTTTTTCATACGCGCATCAATCCGTACTACCTAAGCTTGATACGCTATCCGGGCGATCCCATCTGGAAACAATGCATCCCCGACGCCATCGAGTTGCTCGATGAGAAAGCGCCGGAAGACCCTCTCAACGAAGAAGGCGACAGCCCGGTGCCCAGCATTACCCATCGCTACCCCGACCGCGTGCTATTTCTGATCACCAGTCAGTGTTCCATGTATTGCCGATTCTGCACACGCAAGCGGAAGGTGAGCGACTCCACCAAGATCAACGCCAAATGGATCCGGGATGGCTTGGATTATATTCGCAAGCATACCGAAATTCGTGACATTGTTCTCTCGGGCGGCGATCCGTTGATGGTAACAGACTATGCGCTCGAGCGGGTTCTTGCCGGCTTGCGGGAGATTCCGCACGTTGAAGTGATTCGCCTCGGCACCAAAATGCCGTGCGTGTTGCCGCAGCGCATCACGCCAAAGTTGGTGAAGATGCTCAAGAAGTATCATCCGGTCTACATCAACACGCATTTTAATCATCCGTGGGAATGCACGCCGGAGGCCGAGCGCGCTTGTGCCATGCTGGCCGATGCGGGCTGCCCTGTCGGAAATCAAGCCGTACTGATGAAGGGCGTCAACGATGACCCCGACGTGATGCTTGAACTTCATCGAAAGCTTCTCAAGATGCGCGTTCGCCCGTACTACATTTATCAGGCAGACCTGACGAGAGGAACGAATCATTTTCGTACGCCGGTGCGCGTTGGGTTGGATATTATGGACAAGCTGCGCGGACATACTTCCGGCTTAGCAGTGCCGTACTATGTCATCGATGCGCCAGGCGGCGGCGGTAAAATTCCGCTCCTTCCTCAATATGTGTTAGGACGGAACGGCAAAGACATCATCCTCCGCAACTACAAGTATGAAATCTTTACGTATCCCGACGTCGAGGAGGCGCCCATCGAACAACATCCTGTTGAACAAAAATACCTCCGCAAGCGAAAGACCGGCAGGCGGAAAGCCATCACGCCCAAACCGTCGCCCATTAAAACGGAAAGCGTTAGCAAGTAATCGACGCGAGTCGTACATTAGTCCCATTGCGGCATCGGTCGCAATGGGATTTTTTTTCATAACACCGAATAAAGGATACCCCACATGGTTGCCTCGAAAGACTATACGCGCATGGTTAGTGAAATTCAGTCTGCGCTTCGCGCGGAAAATATCGACGGATG
>JACRFF010000261.1 GCA_016218005.1 Ignavibacteriales bacterium | reverse complement strand
TGTTCTTCGGCCACGGCAAAAAATTTTCTTCTTGGCACATAGGTTCTTTCTCAAAGACTCACAACGATAATAATTTTTTATTCTCTATCGGGTCTAATACCCCGACGCTTGCGTCGTCATTCCCGCACGCTTTTGGCGGGAATCTAAAAAATGGATGCCCGCCTTCGCGGGCATGACGAATACCCCGCAGCTTGTCCCGACTCGTTGGAACTCCTTTGGGAACTGCGGGGATGCTTTATTCCTCCCCGCATTTGGCCGTTGTAGTCATCACGGTGCGGCACTTTCTGTGTTGGTGCTCTGCTTGATCGAAGCGGTCTCGACAGAGTTGTTGAAACCGGCAACAAGATAGCAAAAGGTAGGTTGAAAAGGGAGATAGAAAAGCAAAGGCGTCCCAAACGTTGGACGCCTTTAACGATTTGATTTCGAGAATTGCTACTTCAGTTCGCCGGCTGCTTTCTCCAAGCTATCCAGCGGCATGCTCTTTGCCACTGCATGGAGAAGAGCGGCGTCAACATTGCCCTGGGCTTCCATCTCGACGAGAAATCGGTTGCCAACGGCGAAGGACAGCTTCGCCCTCTTGCTGTCATCCGATTTTGAAAATTCTTCTTTGCCGGAAAATTTGCCAAGCACCTTCACAGACTTCTCGTATCCGTTTTCCGTCTCATTCTCAAAATCCCCTTGCATCTGGTACATAGACAGCGCCATCGACATCATGATGTAATCGTTGATCTTGACGGATACCGAGGCATCTTCCGTACTATACTCATTTCCCGAGTCGTCTTTCTTCTTGATATTCTTGGTGAAACGAATCTCCGACCACGATTGGGACATTCCCATTTGCGATGAAGTTTGTCCCGTCGGTTTGGACGCGACAAAATCTTTCGGGGCCGTGGCAGGGAGAAATTCTTGCAGCTTCTTGAAACTGGCTGCCTTCAGTTGTGCCTCCGCTTGACCGGCAAGCAGCAGCGATAGACAAACAATAAAAAATCGTTTCATTGGTCCTCCAAGTATTAGATTAAGTGATAACTCATGTTACGCAAGAGAGTAAAAGCTGACCTCCCCTTGGTCCCCCTCCTTGGCAAGGAGGGGAAAGATAACGCTCAACCACCTATTTTGTCCCCCCTTTTGAAGGGGGACGCGTGGCGCTGAAGCGCCACGCAGGGGGTCATATTGTTTTTCCTTGAGCAAGAGATGCAAAAGTATCGGTTGTGCGTAACATCAATGCTAAGATATTTTTGGAAATCCATCCCTTTGGGAGAAGTAGGAGTCCTTCCCGCCACAAAGTGTCCCAAAGGGATCGAGACTGTGTAAGAACACACTTTTTGTCACACTGAGCCTGCCTGTGCCGAAACGAAGCTTCGGCTTC
>JACRFF010000031.1 GCA_016218005.1 Ignavibacteriales bacterium | reverse complement strand
GTGTTGTCGAACCACATGATGAATCCGGTCGCCCCCATGACAATCATGCCCCAAACAAGCGCCCAGTACTCGCTCTTCTCGATGTAGCTGAAGCGTCCGAACTTTGGTTTCTCGTTGCTGAACCCAAAATTGTATTTCAGTACCGCCGCCATATCGGTGAGGTCGGAGATCTTGAACCAGAGGTCTTTCACCAATTGTTTGCCGCGTTCGGTGAAGATGATATAGTAGAGATGAAACGCACTCGCTGCCAGCATCGCCACCGCGGCAACACGATGCACAACGCCACGCCAATCGTACGCCGCCGCAATAAGATCACGAATTGCGCGCACCCACCACGCTTCCGGAAATCTCAGCATGAATCCCGTTATGACAAGCATTAGGAAGCTGACGAGCAGCAAGCCATGCTGCAGCCGCTCCGACTTCGTCATCCGAAGATAGAGATGAGGACCGGCGTGCGTTTCGTGGAGTGCGCCGCGGCGGATGGCGAGCTTGCGTTTCGATTTTCGTATGAAGTCGGCAAGATTGTGAATGAACATTCCGCCAATCGTGCCGGCAATCAGCGCGATATAGATGGTCGCCACCCAGTATAACAGCGGTTCTTCCGTGGAAGTTTTCTTCACGTGCACGGTGCCGGAGACAAATCTCTTGTTCGCACCTTTGTGGCACTGGCCGCACGTGTTGGCAAGATTTTTCGCGTTGATCGTCGACGTGGAATCGCTGGAGGGTCGGATATAATGCGCACCGTGGCAACTGGCACAGTTCGCAACCTCGACTGCGCCTCCCTTCATCGCCAAACCGTGGTAACTGTCTTGAAATGTTTGGAACCGGTCCGCGCGGATGCCGTATTTTTGCGAGAGCTTCATGGAACTGTGGCACGGAGAGCACACCTGCTGAGAAACATTTGCCGCCGCCACCGGCGAGTGCGGGTCGGCTGCTTTCATAATATTATGCTCGCCGTGACAATTCGTGCACACCGGCGCTTCGGGTTTTCCTTGTCGCAGCGCTTCGCCGTGAATCCCGTCGGCGTACTGCTTGGCAATGGCAGGATGACAGCGCGCGCACGTTTGCGGCACGTTCATCCGGTTCATGGAAGAACGGGGGTCCGCTCCTTTCGCCATGCCATGGCTGCCGTGGCAATTGACACAGTTTGCAACCTTTGCGTTGCCGGCACGCAACGCTTTGCCGTGTACGCTCTGATCATACGCCCTGATGAAACCCACATCGGGCGACATTTGCGCGCGCACGTCAGGATTATCAAGATGGCACGACAAACACACTTGCTCTTGTGCAATCTTGATCTGCACAGAGTCGCGGCCCTCGCGCGCTTTGGTGATGTCGTTCTTGTGGCAGCCAAAGCACGTTGGCGCGCCTTTGACGCCGGCGCCGAATGCTTCACCGTGCGCCGACTTCAAAAATGTTTCTTTCTTGTCGGTATGACACGCCGTGCACGCAGCAACAAGATTTGCCGCAAAAAATTTCGAGCCGGGCACTTTGGGTGAGACAACGTCGTGCGTTCCGTGGCAATTCTTGCACGAAATATCTTTCGACCCGTTTCTGCCGTTTGCCTTTGCCACCTGTGGCGTTGCCATCTGCGGATGGAACCTGTGCCACACGGGCGCATCCCTGTGGCACGTCATGCAATTGACCGGCTCGATCTTTTCTTTGTGCGGCATGTTGTTCGGGTCGAAACCGCTGTGGCATGCAACGCATACCAGTTTGGCGTGCGGAGAGCTGTTCAGCTTCCCTTCATCCGCAAAGAGCGAAATGGTTTTTCCGTTGCGCTCAGTCGTGAGACTCTTGTCGCTGTGGCATTGCAGGCAATCTGCTTTGGACTGCGCATGCAATACTCCACTGATAACAGTCGAAAGAATTATGGAAAGAAATAACGCGGTGGATGATCGAAGTTGCATGTTTTCGTTCGCAATTCTGGGACGGTCTTACGCACCAATGCGCATAGTATGCTTCAAACTGTGTGCCGATTCAACAGTTGTGGAAATTCCGCATGGAAAGGTTCTACAACACTCCGGTGCTTCTTAATCTTGGGAAGCAACGACGTGAATTGTTCAGAATTGGAAGGCGGGATTGCGACCGATTCGAAGAGTGCTTGCTGAGTTGGATTTGATTGAAGTCGGTTCAAGAAATTTTGCTTGACTCCTTAAGTTCTGTTGCCCGTTGCAACACACGCTTGCGCGTGTACGGAATCAATCCACCTGCTTCCACGATAGCGCGGCGAGCTTCCGGCAGCGGCTCAACGCGAAACGTTTTGCCCGACGTTTTGTTTACAACCTCGGTCGCCGTCACTTCCAACTCATCGCCGACATTCGCTTCAAGTTCCGGGCACGCGACAGTCTGCAATCCAAGATTGATGCTGTTCTGCAGAAAAATACGCGCAAAATTTCTTGCCGCAATGATGAGATCGTATCCCTTCAACGCAGAAACTGCCTGCTCGCGCGAGGAACCACAGCCGAAATTTTTTCCCGCCACGATGACGCTTCCCGTCGGAATTTGTTTTGCCTTCAGCTTATCGTTCAGTTCTGCGATGTCGGCAAATGCAAACTGCGGCGTCTCGGTCGGCAGCACGGTCGCCATAAAACGTCCCGGATAAATAATGTCGGTAGAAATATCATCGTCAAGTTTGTACACGACCGTTGCCATGTTACTTCGCTCCTTTCGTTGGGTCGGTGATGACGCCTTTGATTGCCGATGCAGCTGCAACGGCGGGCGAGCAGAGATAGACTTCCGATTTCGGGTTTCCCATGCGCCCCTTGAAATTACGGTTCGTGGTCGAGAGCGCCACCTCGCCGTCGCCGAGCGCGCCTTCGTGCACGCCGAGGCAGGGCCCGCAGCCGGGGTTCATCACCACGGCGCCGGCTTTCATGAACTCACCGACAAATCCTTTCGCCATCGCCTGCGCATAAATTTTTCCTGATGCGGGGAACACCAGCATGCGCGTTCCTTGCGCTACTTTCTTTCCTTTCAAAATCTTCGCCGCAATTGCCAGATCATCCAACCGGCCGTTCGTGCACGAACCAATAACGATCTGGTTGACCTTCGTTCCCTTCACATTCTTGACCGACTTCACGTTATCCACCGTATGGGGACAGGCAATTTGCGGGTCGAGTTTCGAGACATCAATGTCGATGATGCGTTCATACGCGGCGTCCTCGTCAGGCGCGACCGCATCAATCTTTCCCTTCACGCCTGCTTCTTCTCGCAAGTAGCGAATCGTTTCCGCATCTGCCGG
>JACRFF010000258.1 GCA_016218005.1 Ignavibacteriales bacterium | reverse complement strand
TCAACCAATTAGGCGGCAACGTGGTTACCATTTCCGGTCCGGATGGATTTGTCTACGACCAAGAGGGAATCAAAGGAGAGAAGATTGACTACTTGCTTGAAATGCGTTCCAGCGGACGCGATCAGGTGAAGGACTATGCGGACAAGTTCAAAGTTGAATTCTACGCCGGTAAGCGGCCGTGGTCCGTGAAAGCTGATATTGCTTTCCCGTGCGCCACACAAAATGAACTCGACGCCAACGACGCAAAAGAGCTTCTCAAGAACGGATGTGTCTGCGTTACGGAAGGCGCCAACATGCCGGCTACTCTTGATGCCGCAAAAATATTTATTGATGCCAAAGTGCTGTACTCGCAGGGCAAGGCGTCCAATGCCGGCGGCGTCGCAACATCGGGGCTTGAGATGTCGCAGAACAGCATGCGCTTGCCTTGGTCGAAGGATGAAGTGGATATGCGCCTGCACGAAATCATGCGCAACATCCACCGCACCTGCGTGGAAACCGCGGAAAAGTATGGCGTGCCGGGCAACTATGTGATCGGCGCGAATATCGGCGGATTTTTGAAGGTTGCCAATGCCATGCTGGATCAAGGATTGGTTTAAGGCGTCAACTATTTCTCAAAGAAAAAATCGGAGTGGAATTTGTCCCTCCGATTTTTCTTTTTATCTGTAGCGTTAGGCGGAAGAATTCATGAAAACCAACTTTAGCGAGATCATCCGAAACCCCGAGCACCCGTGGCATGCAAGCGGTATCGGCACGAGGTTTCAGGGATTTCAAAATCTGATGCAGTACCGCATCAGCGATATTCTTCTTGTGTCCAGTCTGTACGATTTGTACATCCTCGAAGAAGATGGCCGATTGTACGAGATGATTCAAAAGGAGTTTCAGGGACTCAATCTGAGCCATACGCCCGGAATCGTGCACGTATCGAGCGGACAAGAAGCGCTGGAACTTGCGGCGTCCGGTCATCGATTCGACCTGATCATTACTACGCTGCATATCGAAGACATGCACGCCACACGGTTCGCAAAGATGGCGCATGCGTCGAGCCTGAATATTCCCATTGTTCTGCTGGCGTACGACAACCGCGAGCAACAGGAGTTGGTGGAAAGCTACGATGCAACGGTGTTCGACCGAATCTTTATTTGGCAAGGCGACTATCGGATACTTGTAGCGATCATCAAGTATGTCGAAGACCGGATCAATGTCGAGAACGACACGAAGGCGGTGGGCGTACAATCGATCTTGCTGGTGGAGGACAACGTTCGGTACTATTCCTCCTTCCTGCCCATGATCTACAATGAAGTGCTCAATCATTCGCGTTCGCTGATCTCCGAAGGCATCAACGTATCTGACCGATACTTGCGGATGCGCGCCCGTCCCAAGATTCTTCTCGCGTCGACGTTTGAAGAGGCGTGGACGTACTATGAGAAGTATGCGGATGATATTCTCGGCGTCATCTCCGACGTCGATTTCAAGCATCACGGCAAGCACGACCCCAACGCCGGAGTCGAATTAACGCGGCTCATCAAAGCACGCCATCCCGACATTCCCGTTTTGCTTCAGTCGAACGATATTTCCCGCCAAACGGCCGCGCATAGTATCGGCGCATCGTTCTTGCACAAGGATTCTCCGACGCTCTTGCAGGAATTGCGCACCTTTATGAAAGTCTATTTCAGCTTCGGTGATTTCGTGTTCCGCACGCCGGATGGCACGGAAGTCGGGCGTGCCTCCGACCTTGCGACGCTCGAGCAGCAACTTCAGATTCTACCGGAGGAAAGTATCCGGTATCATGCGCAGCGTAATCATTTTTCACGATGGCTGAAGGCACGGACAGAATTTTTGCTTGCGCATCGTCTCCGTCCGCGCAAGGTTTCAGACTATGCTTCGACGGAGGATCTGCGGCAGGACCTTTTTCGCTCTCTCCAAAGCTATCGGCGCAATCGCCAACTTGGGCAGATAACAGATTTTTCCAAGCAGACATTCGATCCGACCAGCACGATAGCGCGCATTGGCGGGGGGTCGTTGGGAGGGAAAGCACGCGGTCTCGGATTCGTGCACTCGTTCCTCAGTAATTTTGATATCCGTGAACAGTTCGACGGCGTGGAGATCTTCGTTCCACCCGCCGTCATCATTGGCACCGAGGTGTTCGATGAGTTCCTCGAAAAAAATGGACTTCGCGACTTCGCGTTGCGATGCACGGATGATGAAGAGATCACGAAGCGCTTTATGGAAGCGAAGCGTTTTCCAAAGAAAGTGCGCGATCAACTGGCGGACTTTCTTACCTTAGTGCGTGATCCGTTGGCGGTGCGATCCTCTTCGCTGTTAGAGGATTCCCAGTATCATCCGTTTGCCGGTGTCTACACCACCTACATGATTCCCAACTTGCACAAGTCGCTTCGGCATCGGCTGGATGAACTCGTAGACGCCATCAAACGCATTTATGCTTCGACGTTTTATCAAGGCGCCAAAGATTACATTAAGGTGACGTCGTACCTCCACGAAGATGAAAAGATGGCGGTCATCGTCCAGACGATGGTTGGCACGCGGCACGAAAATCGGTTCTATCCGGATTTTGCCGGCGTGGCCAAATCGTACAACTTCTATCCGTTGCCGCCGCAAAAAGCGGAGGATGGCATTGTTGCGGCAGCGTTAGGCATGGGCAAAACGATTGTGGAGGGAGGCAATTCGGTGCGATTTTGTCCGAAGTACCCGAATCACCTGCTGCAATTTTATTCGACGCAGGAGGCGCTGCGGAACAACCAATCGGAGTTCTTTGCTCTCGAATTGAACGATGACGGTCGTGAGGATGACGGGAATCCGGATATCCGAATCGTGAAATGCAATCTCGCTACGGCCGAGCGGGATGGCGTTCTCGGCAATCTTGCCTCAACCTATTCGGTTGAGAACGACACCATCCACGACGGCATCTCGCGTGAGGGTCGGCGCGTTGTTACGTTTGCGCCAATCCTGCGGAATAAAATTTTTCCGCTGCCGGCAATCACGGAGCTGCTTCTGGATATGGGGACGTGGGGGATGGGCACGCCGGTGGAGTTGGAGTTTGCCGTGAAAATGTCTGTCCGTTCCGGCGCGCGCAAGGAATTTTGTATTTTGCAAATGCGTCCGCTCGTGTTGAATCGTGAAGCGGAGGAACTCCACGTTGAAGAGGTCGAGCGCGACCGTATTCTCTGTTCCAGCGACCAAACGCTCGGCAACGGAGTGTTCCGTAATATCCGCGATGTCGTTGCCGTCGATGCCGACCGGTTTGACCGTTCCCGCACGAACGACATTGCATTGGAAATCAGCCAGCTAAATCAGAAGCTCATCAACGAGCGCCGACGCTATCTGCTCATCGGCCTGGGGCGGTGGGGAAGCGCCGATCCGTGGTTGGGCATTCCGGTTAAGTGGGAACAAATATCGGGCGCGGAGATGATTGTTGAGTCCGGATTCAAAGACATGGAAGTAGCGCCGTCGCAAGGGTCGCACTTTTTCCAAAACATCACTTCGTTCATGATTGGCTACCTCAGCGTTGACCTTTTTATGAAAAAGGGATTTGTGGACTGGCAGTGGCTGGCTCAGCAAGCAGCGATGGAGGAGAAGCAATTTGTGCGACACCTGAGATTCGAAGAGCCGCTTGATGCTCGAATCAATGGGAAACTTGGAAAGGGCGTCATCCTCAAACCGCCGGCGTTGAACGAAAGGACATCTCCCAAAGGGACAGGCCAATGAGTCTCCGGAATTGGACATCGTATTTGCTCGTGTGTTTTTTCTTGATGCACGGCATTGCGGCTGGGCAGGCCAAACAATTGACGGTGCGCGTTATCGCTCCGCACACAACTCCTACCGAAGGGACAAGGCGCAACGAGCAGCTTTTTATCGCCGGCAATCATCCGAAGCTGGGAGATTGGAATCCGGGCGCCGTGACGATGAACCGCGAGAATGATTCGGCGTGGTCTTTTGCTGTGGATGTTTCGGTCAATGCGAGAGTGGAATTCAAGATCACGCGCGGCACGTGGAACTCACAAGCCGTCTATCAAAAAGGAATCATTCCGCCGAACACCGTTGTGGTGATGGCGCGAGATACAGTCATCGTACTTCATCCGGTATCATGGAGCGACCAAAGCGCTCCAGCCGGCGGCGGAACCACCGGAACGGTGAAGTACCATCGCGACCTTGAGGGGAATGGCCTGCGATACAAGCGGGATCTCATCGTGTGGCTGCCGCCATCGTACGAAAAGGAAAAATCCAAACGCTATCCGGTGCTCTATGCGCACGATGGGCAAAACATCTTCGACCCGAGCACGTCATTCATCGGGTACGATTGGCACGTTGATGAAGCTGCTGATAGCCTGATACGTGCAGGCAAGATGCAGGAAATCATCATCGTCGGCATCTGCAACTCGCCGGATCGGGGTCCTGAGTATTCTAATACCGAGCTTGGAAAAGCATACGCAATGTTTGTGGTACGTCAAGTGAAACCACTGATTGATTCGACCTATCGAACAAAATCCGACCGCCTGAACACTGCAACCATGGGTTCATCCATGGGCGGCCACATCTCGTTTCTCTTCACATGGTGGTATCCCGACATCTTCTATCAAGCGGCATGCCTTTCTCCCGCATTCTATACGCCGGTTCTTGATGAACACGGAAAGCCTACGGGATCCTTAGACGACAGGACGTTACAACAAGTGCGAACGTATACTGGAGAGAAAAAAGAGATACGAATCTACATGGATTGCGGTGGTGTCGGCATGGAAGAATCGCTGAAGTCCGGCATGGATATGATGGCTGACATCCTTGCGGCAAAAGGATTTGTCGAAGAAAAAGATTTTCAGGTGTTCTTTGATGTCAACGCAGACCACAGTGAGCGCTCGTGGGCGGCACGGGTTTGGCGGCCGCTAGAGTTTATGTTTGGAAGGTAGAAAAATGAACTACCCTGCAGTCCCGACAAGTCGGGACAGGGTATCCGGTGAAATTCGCCGTAGCATCCAACCCGCCTACGCTAAAGCTTCGGCGGATTCGCCTCGCCATTCATCCCCGTAGCAAGCTATGGGGTATTCTGGCAAAGGCGAATAAAAAACCCCGCCGGTACCGACGGGGTTTCTTATTTGAAAGACATTTTGTTTAGTGGCTCATTCCCGTTATCGGCTCTTTACTCTCTTTTGTCCACGAGAGTGCGATGAAGAGTAATCCCAGCACTGCATAGGCCATCGTGAATTGGTAGGGGATACGCCGCGCAAGATCATCGAGGTGCCACGGCAAATACATTGCGCCATCCGGCAGTGCGGAGTGAACAATGCCGAAGAACGTAAATCCCGCCAAGATGAACAAGTAGATTGCCGACCTGATGAGCCGTCGGTCTACGAGTTCCGCAAGATACGCCGCCCACAGCATACCAGTGACGATGAAGCCATTTCCAAGCGCAACGATGACTTGCATCTCGGGAAGCGATTTTCCCGGCGAACTCATGAGTTTGGAAAAAGTTTCCGGTGCAACTGCTTCCGGATTGCCGAGTTTGATGGCAAGCAGCCGCGCAATGGTTGGGAAGAATGCAAACGCCACCGCGGGGGCGTGCCGCGCTGGAACTGCGTGGAACGATTGCATAATAATGTCGAATGCGACAAAGACCAAAATCGGGGCGAGCACGGCACGCGGAATCAATTCGACGATGAATGAAACGTAGCCGAGCATTCCTCCTAATCCGACAAACACACCGGTGAGTACCGTATAGCCCGCACGCGACCCCATGTTCTTGTAAGCGGGTTGACCGATGTACGGAGTCGATTGTGCAACTCCGCCACAGAGCCCGGCAAGAATAGTGGCGATCGCTTCGGTGAGCAAGATGCTGCGCGTGTTGTAATCATCGCCGGCGACGCGCGCACTTTCCGTTACGTTGATGCCGCCGACGACGGTCAGCAAACCAAACGGAATTGCAAGCGGCAAGTACTTTAACGCCGGGCCGAGTCCCTTGATGAAATCGAACGTCGGAATGGGAAGCCCGAAGTGAAGGTCGAGCGGCGGCGCACCGGCGTACGTTCCGCCGGCAAGCCCCGAAGGAGCGAGGAGATAATACAATGTGGTTCCGATGGCGACGGAGGCAAAGACGCCGGGAATTTTCCACGGCAGCTTGATTCCGGCAACAAGCGAATAAAAGACCATCCCAAGCGCGATCAATCCGACCAACGGCATGCCGAAGATATCGAGCAAAGGAGTCATGCCGATCAGCCCAAGACCGATGCCGGCGAGTGAGCCAAGCAATCCCGCCTGCGGCACAATGCGCTGAACCCATTGGCCGAGAAACGAGAATACGAGCTTGATGATTCCCATAAACATCATCGTTGCCATGCCGATGTACCATGTCATCATCGCGGCGTCGCGCTCTGCCATGCCTTCGGCTTTCAATCCAACAAAAGCCGGGCCGAGCACGACCAACGCTAAGCCGATCGTCGATGGCGTATCCAAACCGAGCGGCATCGCAGTGACGTTGGGATTGCCGGTCTTCTTTGAAAGACGAAACGCCATCCACGTGTAGACCAAGTCGCCGAAGAGAACGCCGAACGCCGTTCCGGGAAACATGTGCGTGTAAATAATGTCGGCGGGATACTTGAACACGAAAATCAGAATGCCGGCAAGGAACGAAAGGACGGTAAGGTTGTCGAACATCAGTCCGAAGAACCCGTTCCAGTCGCCGATGACGAACCATTTGTATTTGTGCTGCGTATTTTGCATCGAATGACTCCGCGTAATGTGGAATGCTGTTGCTACTCTTTCTCTGCGTTGAAAATAAAAGATGTCGTAATTGTACCCGCGCTAGTGCTCTTTCCAATAAGTAATCTTGTATTCGTGAGAGGTTGAATCGATCTTCTGTTCTTTCTTTGATGCCAAAGAAAGCTTGCGGAATCCCCGCCTGCCGACGCTGGCGTTCCCGCCCAAGGGGGTTTGTGCTGCGGCGGGCAGGCCCGCCTGACCGGCCAGCCCGACAAAGCCCTGCCCGACCGATGGCAGGCGGGTGTTCTGGCGGGCATAGTCGGGCAGGGAAACGCACGCGATGCCTCCACGCTCTTACCGCAGAAAACGGCTCGCGCAAGCCCTCTGCACAATTCCGCCGTTTTCTGAACGCGGGCATCGCTCGGCCACCCCACACCGCCGTCGATTCCGCAGGCCTTCGCGCTCACCGATCATAGGCTCAACCAATCAAAAAACACAAGAAAACTTCTTGGAGATGGCGCTAGTTGGTCAACAAGCCTGCAATCGAAGCGGTCATCCACGTGGCAATCGTTCCGCCCAGCACGGCGCGAAGTCCGAGACGCGCGATGTCGCCGCGCCGGTTCTCTGCCAATGGACTCAATCCGCCGATCTGAATGGCAATGGACGAAAAGTTTGCAAACCCGCACAGCGCGTACGTAGCGATGACAATCGATTTGGTGGAGAGAACGCCGGTCGCAACCACTTCGGACATTTTCAGGTAGCCGACGAATTCATTCACCACCAACTTGATGCCCATGAGACTGCCGACGTTGAGTGCATCCTTCCACGGCACGCCTATGCCGTACGCAATGAATTGAAACACGAAGCCAAAGAGCAATTCCAGCGAGAGGGGTTTCTGGAAGTTTGCCATCAATGTGGCGTTCAAGCCGCTTACGTCGCCCACCCAGCCAAGCAATGCGTTGACGAGTGCGATGATGGCGATGAAGGCAATCAGCATGCCGGCGATGTTAATGGCAAGCCGCACGCCGTCGCTTGCGCCGCCTGCCGCAGCTTCGATGATGCTTGAGTGAATTCGTTCGTACTTCACGCGAACGGTTCCTTTGGTCAACGGGTCGCCCGTTTCAGGAATCAAGATCTTCGCGACGACGAACGTAGCCGGCAGCGCCATGATCGATGCGGCGAGAAGATGCCCGGCAAAAAAGATTTGCGATTGGCCAATGGGCGTTCCGCTTGCTTTGGCGAATGCAACGCCCAGCATTTGCATATACGCGGCCATCACGCCGCCGGCAATGTGCGCCATCCCGCTGACCATGATGGTGAACAATTCGGATTCCGTGAGCGAAGGGAGGTAAGGCCGCACAACAAGGGGCGCTTCCGTCTGTCCGACAAATGTGCTTGTGGCGACGCTGAGCGTTTCGGCGCCGCTGGTTTTCATAAACCGCTGCATCAACCACGCCATGCCTTGCACGATGCGCTGTAAGATTCCGAGATAGTACAGAACGGTCGTGAACGAAGCGAAGAAAATGACCGTGGGAAGAACTTGAAACGCGAAGAAGAATCCGAGACTACCTTCGCCGAATCCTTTTCCCAAGCTGCCGAAGACGAACTGCGCCCCATCGCCGGCAAAATTGAAGAGGGCGACGAACAACTTGCTGATCCCGCTAAAGAGGCTTCGTCCGACGTCTGTTTTGACGACGAGAAATGCAAAGACGAATTGAAGAATGATGCCGGTGCCGACCAAATTCCAGTTGATGGCTTTCTTGTTGTTCGAGAACAGATAGGCGAGCAGGGTGACGAAGAGAAGACCGATGATGCCGCGAACGATTGAGCTGAAATCCATAATGCTCCTGCGTTGGTGATACAAACTCAAACTTGTGGCACAATATAAGCAACTTTCGGATGCAGTCAATATGTTGTCGGAAGTACAAGACTCGTTGTGCCTTCGCTGTTTTTCCGATATATTCATTCCGTCATTTCATCACTAGAGACGTGGACGATGGCAAAGCCATGCCTTCGGCAAAAGT
>JACRFF010000030.1 GCA_016218005.1 Ignavibacteriales bacterium | reverse complement strand
GAGCAGTTTTAAACGCTGGTCTGAATGAAGATTTAGGAACCATAGCCCGCCGACCCCAGTGCTAGTCAGAATTCTTGCCAGTTTTTTCCTATCTGGCGTGTTCCGTCAAGCACAAACTTTCAAATGTGTAACCCTACTCAAGGATTGCGGAATTCCGGGCGGAATTCCGGGAATTCAGGGGACACCATACTTATTTCCTTGAACCCTTTTCCAGCCTTTTAGGACCAGGTTTTCCGGGTCGGACGGATCTTTCGAGCGCAAGCTCAAGCCTTGAGAGAAAGTCGTCATTTCCCAGAGGTCTGCCGGTGCGTTCGTGACGACGAATCGCCTCTGAGTCGGCATCCGAACAGTCTTCAGCAAGAAACGTTACCCAGTTTTCCACGAGACCAAGCAGTGGTGCGACCTTCACCAACATATCGTCCCGGCCCGTCAGATGAGCAGCCGCACTGCTCCAAGGATAGACTCCGGGTGACTTCACTAGCCCAGCCCGCACGGGATTCAACTCTACATATCTGGCTGCAGCAAGCAGATACCGTTCGTCCATGGGATATGAGGCAAACCGACCTTGCCACAGATGCCCTCGCCATCCCTCCCGAAAGTTGATTCGCCTGGAATATCGCCGATGAGCCTCGCCAATAGCACGTCGCAATCCATCCTCTGAACTCGGTACAGCAATCAGGTGAACATGATTCGGCATCAGACAATAAGCCCACACTTCCACGTTAAAGCGAAAACACCAAACCGCCATAAGTTCCACGTAAACCACGTAATCCTCATCACAAAAGAAAGTCCTCTGTCGACGATTACCACGTTGCGTTATGTGGTGTGGCACCCCAGGACCTACCAATCGAGCTAGTCTTGCCATGCTTGACAATACCACAGACTACATTCCATTGGCACTAATAGGTATGGTGTCCCCGGAATTCCGGAATTCCCCGGAAAAGGGTATTTGGCTGGCGTTTCAAACGTTAGCGCCTATGCCCCTACCCCCCTTTGACAAAGGGAAGGAACTTATAGTGCAATTCTTTCGATTGGAAAACCCATGAACCATGGCTTCTGAATTGCGAAGCCAAACCCAGGATGATAGACTCTCCTCTCTGCGCGTAAAATGACAATAAGGCGACAAGCAAATCGGGGAGGACACTCGGATGCAAGCTCAGAATCGTCCTTTCATGTTTTGGCTCATCATGGCGTATCTCGTCTTCGACCTGGTCTTTTTCCTGGTCGGGCAAACAGCCTCGCTCTTCGCCTACGATTTCACGGTTCGCATGGGACTCCAGGAAAGCGTGCAGGCCGTGGGGGAATACGGCATGCAAGTCAATCGTTCCTTTGGGCTTGCGGACACGGTCATCGGGATTCCCCTGATGGTGCTTTCTCTTGTGGGCCTTTCCCTGAGAAAACGATGGGCCCTTTCAACCTTGGCTGCCTTCATGGGGATATCTATCTACTGGCCGGTATTCTGCACGGGGCTTTTTTTGTTTCTAAAGGGAGTACCGGGCTACAGCCTGGAGCCAGGCATGGAATACGGTATCATTTTGGTCATGCACGCGGCCATCGGCATCTGGATTCTCGGCTACCTTATGTTTCGGGGGGAGAGATTGGTCCTTCGATGAGCGGATGGACCTCAAGATTCGTCTGGTTAATGGTACCTAATGCCGGATTGCATTCAAACCAGGAAGAATCGGGGAGGAACTTCTTGTAAGAAGTTCCTCCCCGAACCCCACTTCAAGAACTTCTAGCATTCGCCGGAATCCACATTTCTCAGCGAGAAATATGGATTCCGGCCAGTGTTAGAGTTTCTTGGAAGGGGTCTGGGGGAACCTTCTTTGCCAAAGAAGGTT
>JACRFF010000255.1 GCA_016218005.1 Ignavibacteriales bacterium | reverse complement strand
CTCATCGTGTCCGACGAGGTCAGGCATCAGCATATGATCCTATACTGCCAGACCCTTCCGAACGCCCGCCTGCTATCCCTGCCAGCCCCGCCCGCCAAAGCGGTTCGGGCGGGCAGCAGCAGGCTGGAGTCGGGGCAGGGTTTGGCCGGGCGGGGGCTGGTCGGCGGGTCCGGCGTGCCCGTTATTACAAATCACGATTGCCGTGGACGTGAACGCCATATCCCCCTTGAGCGTGTCAATCATTGCCTTCCGTGTGCCAGACAATGGAACAATTCAGAACCTCTTTCGAGTTGGTCGCAAACCGATGATCGCCAATGCGATGAAGCCATCGTTGCGTCTTTGATCCTCGTTGAAGGTCCACACTTTCATCATACCACGTTATTCCGCGGACCGCCTGCCGCCTTGTAGTTGTTGTATCGTTTACCCTTACTCAAGCTGTCATCACAATAACGAGGAGATGAACTATGCGTCGAGGTGTCTTTTGCTTTGGAGCCACGGTGGTAATCGCGTATGCACAACTGGCATTTTCGCAAACAACAACGAATCCTGACCTCAGTGTTATTCCCAGATTTCGTCTTGAATCCGATAACGCCAAGAATTCGGGAGATGAACTGAAATTTGGTTCGCCGAGATTTGATTTGGAGGAAACTGAAATCGCCATTCAAGGATATCTGAATCCGTTTGCGCGCGCCGATATTTTTCTTACGAAACCGGGTGGGGGCAGTGAGCCTATCGAAATCGAAGAAGCATACGCAACGTTCGTTCGCGGCTTGCCCGGCGATCTCAACGTTCGCATCGGAAAATTCAAAGCCGAGTTCGGCAAACTCAATCCGCAGCATCCTCACGCTTGGCCGTTTCTCACTATGCCCTTGGTGCTTGATCGGTTTCTCGGAGACGGGGCAAACGACCTTGGCATCTCTGCAAGTCTCATCTTGCCTACCGGCGACTTTTATTCGCGCCTTAACGTAGACTTTCTGAAGGGCACAACCGTCCAACAGATCGACCCCATGTCGGGCGATGTTGCAGGAGGGATGGGCTTGAAAGACTTGAGCAACAGTAAAACGTACTCGGCCGTTGCTGCACGGGCAATGTGTTTTGTTCCGGTACAAGAATCAAGCGACCTCGAGTTGGGCCTCAGCGGAATGAACGGCATTCACGACCCGTACAATAAGTACCGATTCACCTACGCGAACCTAGATTTCAAGTACAAGTGGAAGCCTGATGCGTACACATCGCTGACCGTTCAAGGTGAGGCGCTCATGAATTGGCGAACCATTGCCGTCGGCAATCCTTTGGCGCCGACAGGATCAGCCGACATGCAATCGAGTGGTTTCTATGTGTATGGCGACTATCAATTTCAAAAGATATTTACTATTGGCGCACGGTATGATAGGGCGCAAGCGCCTTATAGTAAAGACGACGGAGCTTACGCTTTCTCGATCTTTGCCGGCTATTATCCGGTAGAGGTATCGACAGCCCTTCGGCTTCAGCTCCAGCGGACGTCAACCGATGCTGGAGGCGTAACGACGAACGTCAATATGATTGCCGTTCAATTCATGTTTTCGCTCGGGCCGCACAAAGCCCACCCCTTCTAAAGAAAGATCAGACAATGAAACGGACAATTATTTTTTTGCTTTGCTGCTTCACGTATGCTTACGGAATTGCAGGAATCAAGGTTGTTGCAACGACCAGCGACCTTGCGGAATTTGTCAAGGCCGTCGGCGCTGATAAAGTAACGGTGGATTTCATCGTCCGCGGTTCTCAGAATCCGCACTTCATTGACGTGAAACCGAGTTACATGATGAAACTGCGCTCAGCCGACGCCTTTGTGATGATAGGAAT
>JACRFF010000254.1 GCA_016218005.1 Ignavibacteriales bacterium | reverse complement strand
TCTCTCAAGGATCGAGGCGCATATTCCGTTGGGCCGAACGCGCGTTACAGCCTGAACTTTGAAAAGCTTTCACCGCGCGCAAAAGCAGCGGCGAAAAAAGCCGGCCTCGGCAACGTCTGTCGCAATCCGTTCAAGAGCATCATCGTGCGGAGCGTCGAGATTCTCTATGCGTGCGAAGAGGCATTGCGTATCATCGCGCAGTATGAACAACCCGCACAGCCGTTCGTGGACGTGAAGCCCAAAGCCGGCGTTGGCTATGCGTGCACCGAAGCGCCGCGCGGCATTTTGTACCACCGCTACCGCCTCGACGCGAAAGGAACCATACTTGATGCGAAGATCGTTCCGCCGACTTCGCAGAATCAAAAAACGATTGAAGACGATTTGCGCAATCTTGTTCCCGGGTTGATGGCGGTGTCGGAAGAGAAGATGACGCGGCGGCTTGAACAGGCCGTACGGAACTACGACCCGTGCATTTCCTGCGCCACGCACTTTTTGAAAGTGAACTTCGAGCACGAGTAGCGCCGAATTCCGTTCTTCCTGATTTCGAAATTCAACTGTGCTTGAGATTTGAAATTTCGAGTACAAATTTCCAGAACAACGAACAAAAGGAGGAAGCTATGGCAAAGACCAGTGATCTCATCAATTATCTTCAGAAGAGCGGAATGCCGTTTGAAGTCATCGACCACGAGTTGACGTTCACCGCGCACCAAACTGCGGTGGCAACGCACGTTCCTGACAGTGAATTGGCGAAGGCCATCATTGTCCGTGTCGATGGGAAATTCTGGATGACGGTTTCGCGCGCTGACATGCGCGTGAACGAATCCATGGTGAAGCGTGTGCTGAGCGGGAAGAACGTGCATCTGGCGCACGAGGAAGACCTGATGACGCTCTTTCCGGATTGCCAGCTGGGAGCGATGCCGCCGTTCGGCAACCTGTACGGATTGCCGGTCATCGTGGATGACGCTCTGACACAGGACGAAACGGTCGTGTTCAATGCGTGCTCGCATTCAAAAGCGATCCGGATGCTGTTCAAAGATTTCAAACAACTTGTGCATCCGCTGATAGCCGAGATTGCTGAACCGCGCGCGATCGAAGAACGCTTCAATGTGTGAACGAACATTGGTCGTCGGCGTCGGCAATCCAATGCGCGGCGACGACGCCATCGGTCTGCTCGTTGCCGGACAACTACGGTCGCTGTCGCTGCCGGAGGTCGCAATCATCGAGCACAACGGCGACGGGGCGGCGCTGATGGAGCGATGGAAAGGATTCGACCGCGTGGTCGTCGTTGATGCCGTACGCGCAGAGAAAACTCCGGGAACGGTGGTTCGCTTCGATGCTGGAGCAAAGCCGGTTCGGGCGGAGTTTGCAACCTCGTCCTCGCACGCATTCGGTATTGGAGAGGCGATTGAACTTGCGCGGATGCTGGAGGAGTTGCCGCCGAGTCTTACCGTGCTCGGCGTTGTGGGCAAAGAATTTCGCATCAACGGAACTATCACTCCAGAAGTTGCGCGCGCCGCCGAAAGTGTTGTAAAGCAAGTTATACTCGAAGTCCAGCATGAAACGCGGGATTGCAAAATGACACCAGATGGGAGATGAAAGCGCCGCAGATGTTGAAGCTAAGTCTCTCTACATTCCGCGACAAGCTGAAAAAATTCTGACTCAACGGCGAAGCCCACGACGCAACAGACAAGTGAACGAAGAATCCCGCCGAACCGGCCCCTGCGCTAGCGCCGTGAAGAAATCGCGGAGGCGCGCTTCTGATTTCTCCGAAGACTGAAAACAAAACTGTCGGCATACGCGACCGGCGTGCTGAAGGCGAAGCCGGGGAAAAATTTTTGAAATGCTTCCAACGGCCTGCGGATAAAATAAAATGCCTCGCGCCGATACGGTCCGAGGTGCGTCGAAATAACGACCGTGCCTGAGGGTGCAAGATGCGACCTGATATTTTCGAGCGCGAACGCAAACTTTTCCTCGTTGGCAATATGCTGTAACACGTCCATCGCTGCGATGAGGTCGTACGTTCCGCGCAACCGTTGCGTCGCTATGTCGACTTGCTCGAAGCGGAAACCCGGCAGCCGTGCGTGCAAACCTTGGAACAACGTATCGACATTGTCGACGCCGAGGTAATCCTTCACGCCGTTGTTGCGAAGAACTTCGGCAAAATGTCCCGTGCCGCAGCCGATATCGAGAACGCGCGCACGGCGGAAGGGAATCTTTGCCTCGCGGCAGACAGCAAGGAACACCCGCGAGCCTTGCTCGAGCAGCTTGACGTTTTCTTCGTGCGACTTGGACTTATCGCCGACGCCGCGCAGGTCGAATCCATATTTGCCGTGGCGGTAGTTCCAGTAGTCGGCAGTCCGGTAGTCGCCGCCGCCGGCAAAACGCAGCCGCTCGACCATCGTCATCCACCGACGGCTTAACACGCCGACAGGATCACGCAACAGCTTGGCAAGTTTACGAAACATGCTCAACGGGCGATTCTTTCCGAGAAGCGGGGGTTGCAATGTGCCAAAGGCATGCCCTCGGCACCCCCGGCTCTTATTAAAGAGGTGAGGCGATTGCCACTAAAATATTAGCCCGAGTTCTCCGCCCCATGTTGTAATCTCCGGTGATGCAGAAACTGCTGGAGAAACCAGGAATCGTGTTGTATTTGATGTCTTGAAACACAAAGTAAAACCGATTGAATGAATCCAAGATTCCTTTTCTGCGTTTTGAGTGTTGGGAATCTGCTGAAAAGAATAGCCTGAGCGATCATAATAAAGAACGGTGAAAACCTGACGCGAGCTGGAAAGGCTTCGAAGATAATGAACTTGATACGCCGGTTGTATGATCAGAGTTGTTCCAATGGCAACATTGCGATAAATGGTTGTGAAGAGAGAACCACTGATGTTGGAGATTTCAACTTGAGGGTTAAAGTCGTACGTATATGAGGCAGTTTCGATTGAAATACCGGCAGAAAATGACGTGGGGATTTGAGCATTATCTTTGATGACTTGAAATTCTAATGTTGGTACAAACGCTGTTCCAGAATAATGAATCTTTGAAAAAGAAACCGTAGCTACCGCTAAGCGAATATCTAACCTACCATTAACAGAGAATCCAGCAGCTCCTCCAATTGATAACGCGTCTTTATTGTACGCTACACCTGCAAAGAGAGCTGTCGCGCCATGCCCATCTTCGAGGAAGGCGTTTTGTGCAAACCCAAGTCTATAATAATAAAAGACAAAAGGATGGTAATTGATCTAATAGACTTTAACTTCATCATGCCTCCTATATTAGTTATCAACCGCCTATGATGCGGCGATGTCCGCAAAAAGCGGGGGACGCAGAAAACGCACTGCGCCACCGGTTGAGTTTTGTACTGCAATCCTATTTGCCATTTTTCTCGTTCCCACGCTCCGCGTGGGAACGAGAAACGCTACCAATATAATACATCGCCGCGCTCTCTGGCGGGCCAGCCCGCCGCGCAGTTTGGCGGGCCAGCGGCTCGATTGAGCCTTCGGGCCGAGCGTCTCGGCGGAGCGTTCGACTGAGGCCTCGCCGAAATCCCGCCGCGCTCGCTGGCGGGCAAGTAAAACAGCCAAGCGCACGGTCTGAGTTGAAGATTCACATCTGCTCCATCACCACGAACGCAACGACAGTCGTATCCGAGTGGGAGATGGAGAGATGCAGTTTGCACTCCTTGAGCGCGCGCGCCACTTCGCCTACGAGCAGAATGTGCGGCGCGCCTGTGGCATCGTTCACCACTTCAATGTCCTTCCAATGGAACGCGCCGCTCCATCCGGTGCGCATCGCTTTCGCCACCGCTTCCTTGGCGGCGAACCGCGCGGCGAAGTGGATGTACGGCCGCGGCCGCGACTTGCAGTACGCCACTTCCATATCGCTGAAAATCTTGTTCAGAAAATAATCTTGCTGGCGCTCCAGCACCCCCTTCATCCGCTCCACATCCACCACGTCCACGCCGATGCCGGCGATTTTCGATTTCGTGTTCATTGCGCGTTCTCGTTCTTCACGATCTCCACCACCTGTGCCACGTCGTCCACGTCGTAGTCGGCGTTGGAAACGAGCGTGCCGAACGTATCGCCGTACCTCGCGAAGACCGTTTTCATTCCCACTTGCTTTGCGCCCACCACGTCGCGCTCTGCCCAATCGCCCACCATCAATGCTTCGTCGGCTTTCACGCCGAGCCGCTTCAACACTTTGCGGAAGGGTCCGGGATTCGGTTTGCGTTCGCCGCTGTCGTCGAACGTCACGACCGCATCAAAGATATGGTGGAGGTTGAGATAGGTGAGACGCAGCCACGCTTCCTTCGCCGGCGCATCGGAGACGACGCCGAGCTTCAGGTGCATCTTGGCAAGCTCCATGAGCGTCATCGTTACGTGCGGATAGGAGACAAGCGCGGCTTCCCGCGCACGGCGGTAGGCGATAACGCCCGCGGAAAGAATCTTGTAATCAATCTTGCTGAATTCTTGATACAGCAGCTCATCGAACACCAGTTGGAATTCGATCCCCTTGTCCTTGTAAATGCGGTCGATCCGTTGCTTGGTTTCCTCGACGGAGAGTTTCAGTCCGGCGTCGCGCATCGCGTGGATGGCGCCATCGACGGCCTGGCGTTTCATTGCCATAAAATCTACCAGCGTGTTATCGAGGTCGAAGACGACGGCGGTGATCACGATGCGTTCTCCACAAGCGCCTCGACGGCAAGCTCGTATCCCTTGGCGCCGAGTCCGACGATGGAACCTTGACACACGGGAGCGATGAGCGACTGCTTGCGAAACTCCTCCCGCGCGTACACGTTGCTGATGTGGACTTCGATCACGGGAATCTTCAACGCCGCCACCGCATCACGCACGGCGACCGACGTGTGCGTGTAGCCGCCGGCGTTCAACACGATGCCGTCGAACGCGCCGCTCATGCCTTGCTGGATCGCGTTGATCAGCTCGCCTTCCACGTTTGATTGGTAGAATTCTATCTGAACGTTCGGAAACTTTTTCTTCACGCTTGTTTCGACGTCGTACAGCGTGGTAGAGCCGTAGATGTTCGGCTCGCGCTTGCCGAGAAGATTGAGATTGGGACCGTTGATAATGAGGATGCGTTTCATGCGGGTACTCACGCTGTGAAGGTTGTTCGGCTGCCGTCGTTACGGCGTGCCTGCCCGGACGGCGGCTGCTTTGGATAATTCTTCTTCGATAAACTCGCGCACGACCGGCTTGAGATACAGTTCTTCGATGCCGACCTCTGCTACTCCCTGCGCAAGCACGGATGCGCGGCGCGGCGTCGCCAGCTTCTTATTGACAACGATGATCCGCTCGGCTTTCAACACGCAGAAGCCGCCGTCGAAATCACCTTTCTCGTAACGAACTTGGATGCCGCTCTTGTTCGCAAGCTCTTCGAGTTCTTTCAGGAGTTGATCTGCTGTCATGGCACGCGCAATCTTCGTTCGGATGCAACTTATTCAGAATTGAGGTGAGGCGCAAGATTCGAGCCGGGACTTCAAGGCCGCCGAGAAATTCCGAGCCATCGGCTTCGCAATCGGTCGCCGCTCCAAATCGTCAACAAGAAAAATGCGACTCCACCGGCGAGGTCAATGACGTAGTGGTAGCGGAGATAGATCGTTCCGATGATCAGGAGTGCGGCAAGAACAGCGAGCAGCCAGCGTGTTTTGAGCCG
>JACRFF010000260.1 GCA_016218005.1 Ignavibacteriales bacterium | reverse complement strand
TTAAACGGGTTCGGGCTGTTCTGCATAAGAGCAAAGTCTTTTGGTATTTCAGTTACAAGGCTTTTATCGTTTACTCCGCTTGTTTGCACCTTACTGTTCTGGTATAATTGGTAGTAACCTTTCGAGGCGAAGATAAACGAGCGCTCCATGCCCTCGGCAAGCCGCGGCGCCCTGAAATCCAAAGTTACCCACTGGTTTGGTGACAGAACCATAAGATCGCCATCTTCCACGGTAAGTTTTTGCAGTACGTCACCTTCCTCGGAGTGCACGGCGCTCAGCAATTCAGGTACGGTAACCGTGAAAGGCAGCTCCATCTTCTGCGAGAGTTCCGCGTAATCAATTGTTGAAAACTCTTTCCAGAGCACATCAACCATAACGGTGGACACACTGTCCTGATGCACCGGGACCCACACGAAGGACTGGTTTGCACGCAGACGGAAATCGGTGAAGGCTTCTGAATTTTTTGCCCTTACGCTGCCGGATTTAACATCTTTTACCATCGTGTGTGCTGCAAGCACCATCCATTTTTCTGTTCCCTGCGAAGTACCCTGGAAAGACATCTCAAGTCTGGAGTCTGCCTCGGCTTCAACGGTAACGCTATCCGGGGCAAAAAGCATCTTTAACACATCTAAAGTGTCCATTTGGGCGCTTGCAAAAAACGCGGGCTTGGCAAACTGGAACACCCTGCCCGAATCATCAACGGTTATGTCCGTCTCGAGCGGATGGTCAACGATTATCAGTTTTGTCAAATCGATAAAACTCTGCTCCTGCTCGAATTCGCCGATTGCCAGTCGGTAGGTTTCGTCAGCGGTTAAAGCAGGTTTGGTATAAAGGCAGTAGTAATCATCGGTTAAAGCGCCGCGGTTCCCCTCGTCCTGGCTTTGCGGCAGGATGTTATTGTCTTCTGTCCATGCAGTGTCATCCCAGGTATAAACAAACGGGCAGCCACCGCCTGCAGGCTGGCGAATGAAATGCACCTCCCGGTAAGCAGAATTGCCATTGTTACCCACAACGGAAACCG
>JACRFF010000250.1 GCA_016218005.1 Ignavibacteriales bacterium | reverse complement strand
GTTCTGTGAGCGTGCATATCTATGTCAACAACCCCATTGATGCACCTCCTTCCCAGCCGCAAGCCGTCACTGCCGCGTACAATTCAAACAATCAAGCCGTTGTCACGTGGGCAGCGAATTTAGAATCAGATGTTACCACTGGCGGCGGATACGATCTATATCGAGCCGTGTATTACAGTGGTAGCACATTATCGTATACAAAAATCAACTCTTCGTTGCTGACAACTCCAACATTTACGGACTCCCCGACAATTCCTTCCGGACTACCAAGTGACGTAGATGTGTACTACCGTTATCAATTGAAAGCAAAAGATAATCAGGACAAATACTCTGTTCCATCTGAGGATTTCTGGCTCTATGCCGGAAGGACTGTCTCAGGAACTATCTCGGCAAATACCACTTGGTCTGGCAGGTACATTGTTGTGGGAAATATTACGGTCAATAGCGGTGTTGCTCTAACCGTATCGCCTAACGCTAACATCGCGGTTTATCCTTCTACGTCGCTCACCGTTAATGGCACGCTTAGCGCGGTCGGCACTTCGACAAGCCCTGTTACATTTGACCGCAGCGGAACTTCCGGCTTATGGGCGGGAATCACGTTCAACGCCGGCACTGCGTGGAACAGTACCATCAAATACGCCCACATCAGTCATGCCTACAAAGGCATCACCTATCAATGCGGTGGCCCGAATCTCATTGAGTATACCGAGATCGACTTCTGCAACTACGGCATCTATGAACCTCAGTGCAGTGGAGCGGATGGTAAGAGTTTCTCCAACAACTCTGTGCATAGCAATTATGTAGGTTTCTGGTTCGATAACACCCAGTATCCGAATCTTGATGGGAACCGTATTTACAACAATACCTATGGGATTTACTCTTTTGGTTCGGAGGCTGGCCCGGAGCTGCACCGGAACACCTTGGAGAATAACTCCTCCGCCGGGCTCTTTGTCTATGACGGTGCATGGGCATATTTGAGCAATAATGCTCAGAACGTATTTTCCAATAATTGGGTCGGCGTCGACTGCCGGCAATACGCAGGGGCATCGTTAGGGACGAACTCAGATCCGGGATATAACAAGTTCAGTAATAACTATGACTACGATGTTTGGGCAAGTTCGTCATGTCCGGACATATATGCCATCATGAACTGCTGGCTATCGGGGGTGGGTGTATGGCATGAAGGGTCGGGACAGATCTACACTACACCTACCTGGAATTGCGGCGGGTTAGGAAAGGCTACAGTGGCGGCAAGCCTCAAGGGGGCGGAGATCACCGGTTCGACAACAAACGATGACCCGGTGGCTCTTGAGCATGGCAGGCGTGGGCAAGCACTTATAGCCGACGAGAAGTATCAGGAGGCTTTGAAGGAATTTGAATTTGTTCTGGAGAACTACCCGACGGCAGAGGTGGCGAAAACCTCCTTGCATTTGCTGTATCGGTGTTACAAGAAGTCAGGCAAGAGGCAGGAAGGTCTTGCCTCTATCGGTCTGATTGCGCGGAAGCACGAAGCGATTGAGTTGGGTGGACACGCTGCAAAGCTGATGGTTTACGAGCTCGTGTGTGAAGGGAAATACCATGAAGCGCTGGAGATGATGGAGAAGATACGGACCAGATTTCCAAACACGGAATTGGAGGAAGTGCTTTTATTCAGAGAGGGAGTGCTATACCGATACTTTGTGAACGACAGCTCAAAGGCAAAGGAAGTATTTGGGGAGCTTGTCGGGCGGTACCCCGATGGACACTTGACAGATTTCGCGCGGCTGGAGTTAGGCGTGAGTCCGAAGGGCCTCAGGAAAGAAGCTGAGCCAAAGACAGAACAAATCAGCAAGTCCTTGCTGCCCCAGGCGTTTGTCCTTGAGCAGAGCTATCCCAACCCCTTCAATCCGTCAACGGCGATTAGCTATCAGCTCCCAGCTAATAGCTTCGTCAGTCTGAAGGTGTAAGACGTGCTTGGAAGGGAAGTGAGAACATTAGTTCAGGAGTTGAAGAGTCCGGGAGTTTATCAAGTGGAATTCAATGCTTCAGACTTGCCAAGCGGCGTGTATTTCTACAGACTGACGACAAGTCAATTTACTGATACAAAGAAAATGATTGTGGCACGATGAGCAAAAAAAAGATGAAAGAGCATAGGTGGTTGAGAGTTGTTATCGTATTATTCGTTTCGTTCAATCCTCTGCCTGAACTGGCTGGCAGAACGCAAGCTCAGGACTTCAGCTCGCACTGGGGAATGGACCAGGGCGACAGCTATATGAACAAGGTGGTAGAATTGGGTGCTACCTGGTTGAGAATAGATTTCTATAGCCCAGCGGACACGCTATCTCGTGACCGCGTCGTTGCCGACGCGAAGGCACGAGGCATCCAGCTCTTTGCTACCATTCATCCTCCCTTTCCGTTAGAAGCTCCGCCCAAAGACTCTACTGAGTGGAAACAATTGGACGATTTCATTTCTCTCTTGGTAAGCCGCTATAAGCACTACGTCAAGTATTGGGGTATCGGCAATAATCTTGAACCGGGTAAAGCTGGATGGACATCCGGGCTGATTGGGGAATTTGTTAAACGAACGTATGCTGTTTCTCGACGCATAGACCCGGAGAGCAAGATTGTCGGTCCTGAATATGACTTTGACGGTCAAACGCAAGCGGTGGAGTTAGCTCAATACCTGGACAGTCTCGGTCAATACATTGATGTGGTGGACTTGCATGTCTATTGGGATAGACCTCCGTTTGCTCAGGAGGTTCTGCGTAAGTTGGATGAGGTCATCAGGCCTGTTCTCCTCACTCATGGCGCTGCAGATAAACCCTTCTGGCTCACTGAAACCGGCGTCGGCACCGACCGCGTGACAGAGGAAGTGCAAGCCAATTTTTATACGGAGATGTGCGATGGCATCGCGGCACGGCCATGGGTAAAGAAAATTTTCTTCTACAACATGACCGACGGCGGCAGTGAATATATGGGCATTCTCTATCCTGACCTTTCGCCAAAGCCGGCGTTCTTTGCCTATCAGGCGGCGATAGCAGCGTATAAGAAACCGCTTCTGGTCTCCTCAACAAGTCCGTCGAATGGTTCACAGCAGGTGCAGTTGAATGCTCAGCTTCAAATTCAGTTCGCGCGAGGGGTCAATCGAGCGAAGGTTGAAAGCACCGTTGTCGTCCTTCCTTCGGCAAGATTTTCTGTCGAATGGGATGTCAACAAGATGATTCTTATTCCTCAGACGGCGCTTTTGTCTTCTACTGTCTATCAGATCAAAATACCCGGCATTGCTTTAAGTGTGATTGGAGATAGTCTCGATGGCAACGGCAACGGCCGGGCCGAAGGCTCTCCGACGGATGATTTTATCTTGTCATTCACAACAGGCACGACGGGCACACCGCCGCTCGTTGTTTCTTCTTTTCCCAAGCAAGGTGCAACGGCCGTGCTGCTCGTCTCTGAGATCCAGCTATCGTTCGCAACTTATATGGACAAGTCATCGGTGGAATCAGCCCTTTCGATTTCTCCTAGTATTGGTGCGGGATATTTCTCATGGGAGAAAAAAAACGCGACCTTTCGCCCCTTTGGATTTTTCCAACCCGGGACATTTTACACAGTAAAGATAAAGAGCACTGCCAAAGACCCAACGGGTTTCCCTTTGGACGGTAACCGAAATGGCCAAGCAGATTCCCTCGATGATTTTGTTCTATACCTTCTCACAACTGGAAAAGGAACAGGAACCGTTTATCCGATGAAGGGGGAATTCCCTTTCGATTTCTTCGGAACATCAGTTGGGACAACGGACACAGCGAAAGCGACGCTGCCGGATACCGTGCAGATACAAAACATTCACTCCGGCACACTCCGGTTGGTGACGAAAGGAATAGATGATACAACCGAGGTTCAAATTTACGTCAACGGAACGGGTCCCTTGCGTCTTTCTCAACAGGCAGTTGGAGGGGACAATGCTGTTTTGTCGGACGTATCCTTTGCGGGTTTGCTCTTGAGGAGAGGAGAGAACGAGATACGGTTTGTGTATGCGAGGGATTTGGGAGGAGCTCGCAGTGGGTTTCAGATCGTGCCGATGGCGTTGGTGGTGAACTACGTTACGGCGGTGTCGGAAGGGGGAGAGTTTCCTCGGGGGTTTGCTTTGATGCAGAACTATCCGAATCCGTTTAACCCGACAACGGAAATACGGTTCACGCTTCACGTTTCAGGATTCACGTCTCTGAAAGTTTTCGATGTGCTTGGGAGGGAAGTTGCGACGTTACTGGCGGCGGAGAAAGAAGCTGGAAGCTACACCGTCACGTTCGACGCTCGACACTCAGCACCCGCCTCTCTGCCAAGCGGCGTCTATTTTTATCGGCTTCAAGCAGGCCAATTTGTTGACGTCAAGAAAATGGTCTGTGCATGGTAGTGCCATTCAAAGGAGAACAGTTTATGCGAAAAAGGATTTCCATTAATCTCATTTTGGCCCGCGGTATTGGAGTACTGCTTGCCTTACTGTTTTTCTGCATAGAGCAAGGGCATGGACAGGCGGTAGAATCGCGATTCATTGGGCTTGGACAAATCTGGACAAAACACGAAAACCTGAACGGTGGAGGCTGGGAATCCAATTTCGGTTGGCCCCAAGGCTACTTCCGCTATAAGAACGCGGCTGAACTTCGATATCTGGGCGGCAATTTCCGGAGGTTCGGACCCACCGTTGGTGTTCGGGATTGGACCTTACTAGGGACAACCTATCCTTATAGGATTTTCTCCCCCGGTTCAAACTCGCTGACGATGAATGTTGGCGACGGGACGGGTATGCCCACGTATATCAAGAAGGTTGTCAGAAGACCTCCCCCCACGATTACCTTGAACGGACAAACACTCACCTATCCGCCAGTGTCGTGGAATCTATTTGATCTGACGCCAGAGACCTTGAAACCGTACGATGTGATCCAGCCTGCTCTTGTCACAGAGGAAATGATTGAAAGCCAGTACAACTATGGCGTCGGGATTACTTGCACCGTAAGACTCTATGCCTACAGCAACAAGGACTATGAGAATATTTTCTTCTACTGGTACAACTTCAAAAACACAGGCAATATTGATTCTGACACTGCAATTGAACTTCGCGGTCAGACGTTGCATAACGTTTGCGTGACCTGGAGTGAGTGGCCGCATGTGGGGTGGGAAGGCGGTATTCAGAATGGCGCCATCTGGCAAGAGATTGGCACCAACGATGACTGGGGTGAATACTACGGGGAAAACTATGCAGACTATGTTGGGACTGGCACGCCAGCGCATCCTACTGGAAATCCTTCAGCGGATTCCCTGCGCTTGTGGATACGCTGGGACGGCGACCAAAAAGATGACCGTGCCTCTGGAGATGACACAGGCGACCCCAATCGGGA
Organism: Ignavibacteriales bacterium; assembly: GCA_016218005.1. Classification (GTDB taxonomy): domain Bacteria; phylum Bacteroidota; class Ignavibacteria; order UBA10030; family UBA10030; genus JACRFF01. Next base: position 3,284 of record JACRFF010000250.1, on the reverse strand, counting down.
TTCTGGATTTTCAGAATCAGACCCGGAACTGGGGCGGTTCCTTTCTCCCCAGTATGTGGGCTACGGCATCCTGCACGCCGGCAAAAGCGTTAGTGACAGCACGAATGACCTCACTCAACCGTTCACAACAACATGGGTAATGTGGGAAGATCGGCCAAAAGATCCATCGAATCATGAGCCGTGGTATAAACTTCTTTTCAGTGGTTATCATAAGCCAAGCCCTCAGGAATCTGGGATCAGCACCCCTTGGGAACGGGGCGTTACCTATGGTTTCACCTCGGTCGGTCCTTACGAAATGCCGTTCGGCAGTGAGTTCAATGTTGTGCTCGTTGGCGGTGCAGGGGGCTTGTCACGAGAGAAGTGTTCAGAGTATGGCAGAGCTTATATCGCCGGACAACTAACCGATGCGCAGAAGAACGCTCTCATCGCCACGGGCAGGGATTCGCTGATGGCGTCCATTGGTCGGGCAACCCGGCGTTATTTCCAAAACCTTGAACAAGGGCGCAATCCGTTTGATGTGCCCGACCCGCCGCCGGCACCAGATATCACGGTGGCCTCCAAACAAAATTCAATCTTGATTTCCTGGAGCGATGTCTCGCAAGTACCGGACTTTGACACAGGCGTGAAGGATTTTGCCGGATATCGGTTGTATCGAGCCTCCAATGATTCGACGGGGCACCGCTTGGACTTCAAACTCATTTGGCAAGGAAAGGCACTTGCCTATGAAGATACGACTGTTCGAGCGGGCGTTCCCTACTATTATATGGTGACTGCCTTTGATGACGGCACACAGAATTGGGAACATCCGGGAGCGTCGTTGGAATCGAGTAAGTTTGTCAATCGGACAACAGAGAGGGCGGCGTGGACGCTGCTGACATCGGTTGAAGAGAAGGGGGGCACCGTACCGAGCGAGTATATTCTTGAGCAGAACTATCCCAATCCGTTCAACCCGGCCACGGAGATTCGCTTTGGTGTGCCGACACAATCAATGGTCAAACTTGAAATCTTCAATGTGCTCGGTCAATTGGTGAAGACTTTGGCGGATGAAGAGAAAGCAGCAGGGTATTATCGTGTCAGTTGGGATGGGAGGAACGATGGCGGTATGCTGATGCCGAGCGGGACGTATCTGTATCGTCTCTCGGCAATGGACGCTCATCGCTCTTCCGTGTTTGTTGAGTCAAAGAAATTATTGTTTGTCAAGTAGCGGCTCAATTTCCTGATGCGAGCCGCCCAAAGCCATTTATCGTAAAGCGAAAACAACAATGAAGGGAACGCAGTTGAGAGTTATCGCTGTGCTATTTTCTTTGTTCACCGTTCTGTTTGGGTTGAACCACAGAACACAAGCTCAGGACTTTAGTTCCCACTGGGGCATCAATGCCCATGTGCCGTCGCCTGCCGAGATGGACAAAATGGTGGAATGCGGTATTACTTGGTTCAGGACAGATTTCTATAGCCCGGCAGACAGTCACCGAGTTGACGTTGAGGCAAAGGCTCGAGGCATTGGGGTGTTTGCTACGATTCATCCGATACCACCAGAGAAGATTCCCCCCAAAGATTCCACCGAGTGGAAGAAGTGGGAGGATTTTGTGTATCTCTTTGTGAGTCGCTACAAGGATAACATCAAGTATTGGGGTATCGGCAACGAACTTAACACGGAACCAACCTGGACCTTGGACCAGTATGTGGAACTTGTCAAGCGGGCGTACGCTGCTGCCAAGCGAGCCGATTCCACATGCCAAATTGTTGCGCCCGGATTTTTCTACGGCGGACAGTGGCAGCAGCAGTTGGCGTATGTTCTCGACCACGCGGTGAACTACATCGACGTGATAGACCACCACTACTATCTGGAAAATATTCCGACCGCCGAGGCGGTGCTGAAAGAGGTCGATGCAACGAAGCAAATTCTCGATGCGCACGGCGCGGCGAATAAACCTTTTTGGATTACAGAGACCGGACTTCCAAGCAATACCTGGGGGGAAGAGAGGCAAGCCAATTTCTATGCCGAGATATGCGACAGCGTTGCGGTGCGACCTTGGATTCAAAAACTCTTTTTCTATCACCTCAAGGACAATCCTGGTGAAACCGCATGGGGTATTCTGCACGCGGATTTGTCCCCAAAGCCAGCGTTCTTTTCGTATCAGGCGGCGATAGCAGCTTACAAGAAACCGCTTGTAGTCTCCTTCACAAGTCCCGCAAGTGGTTCACAACAGGCGCCGCTCAATTCTGTCGTTGCCCTTCAGTTCTCCCGCGGGGTGAATCAAGCGAGTGTGCTCAACGCTCTGAGCTTTACACCTTCCTTTGAGTTCGCCTCGGAATGGTCTGTGCATACACTTTCCATTATCCCAACAGCACGGCTCTCGTCTACAACCACGTACACGATAAAGGTGAAAGCCGCTGCGGTCAGCGTCATTGGCGATAGTTTGGATGGCAATGGCAATGGTAGATATGAAGGTTCACCCACGGATGACTTTTCGTTTTCCTTCACAACAGGTACGACAGGCAAACCGGGGTTGGTGCTCGCTTCATCTCCCGGACAAGGAGCCGTAGGTGTAACAGGTTCTGCGATTCAACTGACATTTCAATTGCCGATGGAGAAAGCATCGGTCGAATCACTCTTCTCGATTTCGCCTGCTATCGGGTTGGGGTTTTTCTCCTGGGAGCGGAAGAGAATCATAACCTTTTATCCCTTTGGGGCTTTCAAAACAGGAACCTTTTATACGCTCAGAGTGAAGAGCAGTGCGAGGGATCAGTGGGGGTATCCGTTGGACGGCAACAGCAATGGAGGGGCAGATTCCCTCGATGATTTCGTTCTGTATTTTGCGACAACGGGAAAAGGAACGGAGGCCTTCTATCCGATGACGGGAGAATTTCCCTTGAATTTCATCGGCACTTCCGTTGGCACGGCCAAGACAGCAAAGGCGACGCTTCCCGATACCGTGCAAATCAAGAATATTCAATCTGGCAAACTTCGTCTGGTAACAAAGGGTGTGGATGATACCAGCGAGGTGCAGATTTACATCAACGGAACGGGTCCCTTGCTTCTTTCACAACAGGCGGTTGGCGGGGATAACGCCACGTTGTCGGAGGTATCATGTCCGGGTTCTGTTCTGAAGACAGGGGAGAACGAGATGCGGTTTGTGTATGCGAGGGATTTGGGAGGAAGCCGGAGCGGGTTTCAGATCGTTCCGATGGCGTTGGTGGTAAGCTACGTTACGGAGGTTTCTGAGGGCAGAGGGCTTCCAGAGGGATTTGCTTTGTTCCAGAATTATCCCAATCCGTTTAAT
>JACRFF010000249.1 GCA_016218005.1 Ignavibacteriales bacterium | reverse complement strand
CTTGACCTCCTCCGATTCTCCAACGTCATCCACAACACCATCAACCCAATTCAAATCACCGACGCGAGCGGGAACATGGTGTACGTCAATCCGGCGTTCGAGCGGGTGAGCGGATTTTCCAGCGAAGAGGTGATCGGGAAGAATCCCCGGCTGATCAGCAGCGGCCGGCACGGCCGGGAATTCTGGAAGGAAGTATGGTCGCACATTCTCTCGGGCAAAGTGTGGCACGGGCAGATTGAGAATCGCCGCAAGGACGGCGCCCCGTTCCACACTGACCTTGTCATCTCGCCCATCGTTGAAACCGACGGAAGCATTGTGGGATTTTTGGGCGCTCATCGCGACATCACCGAACAAAGGATGCTCGAACAGCAGCTCGTGCGGTCGCAGCGGCTGGAAGCTATCGGCACGCTTGCCGCCGGAATAGCACACGAAGTCGGCAACCCGCTCACGGCCATCGCCTCGCTGGTGCAATTGTTGCAGCGAACGAGCGGCGAACAGTTTGCGGCGGAGAAACTCGACCTGATCAACACGCAAATCAGCCGCATCACGAAAATCATTCGCAACCTCGTCAATTTTTCCCGCCCCACCACGCACCAGAGCGCACCCGCTGACGTGAACCAGATTATACGCGACGCGCTGAGCATTGTGCAGTACGGCAAGAAGGTGAAAAACATCAAGTTTGACATTCAATTGGACGAAACGATTCCGATGGTCGATGTAGTGCCGGACCAGATCGTGCAGGTCTTCATCAACATACTGATGAATGCGGTCGATTCGATTGAAGGAAAACAAGGCACCATTACCGTCCGCAGCCGCGGGAAGGACGAAGCGGTGGAAGTTGACATCAGCGATACCGGAAAGGGGATCGACAGCGAATCGCTCGTGAAAGTCTTTGAGCCTTTCTATACGACCAAAGGAGTGGGGCAAGGCACCGGTCTCGGCTTGTGGGTGAGCTACGGTATTATGCAAAACTTCGGCGGCGATATTCATGTCGAAAGCGTTGTGGGGAAAGGGAGTTCGTTCACTATTATGTTTCCAAGGAAGCAG